>JARCRR010000101.1 GCA_029850565.1 Gallionella sp.
GGAGGAGACGATGCCTTTGTACCACTTGTTGCTATGCGCCAGCCACCACGCCAGCGGCGTGGCGATGAGCAACAACAACAGCGTGGTGACACTCGCCAGTTTGAGTGTCAGCCATATAGCATTTAGGTCGGCCGGGTCTAATGTCGCCATTGATGATTAAGGTAGTTCGTATCCAAAACTGCGAATGATCGCGACGGCTTTTTCACTCTTCAGGAAAGTCAGGAAGGCTTGCGCTGCGTCCTTGTCTTTTGCCGCAGTCAATTGCACTGCCGCCTGCTTGATAGGATTGTACATGTGCGCGGGAACGATCCACCACGAACCCTCGGTCACCTTGCCGTCTTGGGTGATCTGCGACAGCGCGATGAATCCCAGTTCGGCATTTCCCGTCGCGGCGAATTGGTAAGTTTGGGTGATGCTTTCGCCTGTCACCAGTTTGCCCTGCACCACACTCCACAACCCCAAATCTTCCAGCGTCTCTTTCGCAGCCAGACCATAAGGTGCCAGCTTGGGATCGGCATAGGCGATCTTGTTGTAATCACCCTTGCGCAACACGTGTCCTTTGTCATCCACATAGCCTGGCTGTGCAGACCACAAAACCAGCTTGCCCAGTGCATAGACAAAACGCGAACCTTCGACCGCCAACCCTTCTTTCTCCAGCAATTTTGGATTCTTTTCATCGGCTGCGAGGAATACATCGAATGGCGCACCTTCTTTGATCTGCGAAGTGAACTTTCCGCTGGAACCAAAGGAGAGTTTCACCGTGTGTCCAGTCTCTTTCTGGAACAGCTCGGCGATCTGCTTCACCGGCTCGGCAAAATTCGCCGCCACGGCAGCATTCACTTCGCCCGCATTCGCTATTTGCACTAATGCGCCGAACAACAGCGCGCCTGCCAAAATTCGTCTGATCGATCTCACTTTGCTCTCCTTATGCATTGACTGCCAAAATAACATGCGAAGCCTTGATCAAGGCACACGCCTTTACACCTTCTTTCAAGCCCAACGACTTGATACTGTCGTTAGTCACGATGGCCGCCACACTCTTGCCGCCAGACAACTCGATAATGACCTCGCCGCTGATCGCACCTTCGTTGCAACGCGCCACTGTGCCATGCAGCTCGTTGCGCGCGCTAGTCTTGAATCCTTCGGATGTCGTCACGATCACCCAAGGGGCCTTGATCAAGGCATACGCTTCCGAGCCCACCTTCAATCCCAGATGGTTCACACTTTCGTTGGTGATCACCGCCGCCAGCATGTCGCCGCCGCCGATTTCCAGCACCACCTCTGCATTGATCGCCCCCACTTTGATGCTCTTTACCGTACCCAAAAACTGATTACGCGCACTCGTCTTCAAATCGAATCTCCTGATCAAATGGTAGTACTCGTCAAAATCGTCCATCACCTCGGCCAGCTTTTTCAGCACCTGCTCGCGCTCCTGCTCCAGGCGCCGGTACGCGCCCGCCACGCGGCGACCGTAAGTCGTGAGCGTCGTGCCGCCGCCTTTCGATCCGCCGGTCTTGCGTTCCACCAGCGGCGGCTCGGAAAGATTGTTGATGCTCTCGACCGCCTCCCACGCTGCTTTGTAGCTCATGCCCATTGCGCTCGCCGCTGCCGAGATAGAACCTGTTGCGCCGATACGTTCTAACAATTCCAAATGATCCCAGCGCCTCCCTTTGGCGATGTTCATTTTGGAAACGTTGCCGCTTCCCGTATTTACCGCTGCTGCTGATTGAGCCATATCGTCCTCACTCGTTATAACCATCTACTACCTAACCATGAGCAATTGTGATGCCACGCATAAATACTTCTTTCCACTGCCCATATTTATGGGGTTAGAAGGGATTTGCAGATAAGTGCAGAGGAGGCCGCTTGGATGGATTTGTAGTATTCAGCACAGGGTTGTGCTGTTCGTTATAACCTATAGGTGATAATGCTTTTGAAGAAGCAAAGCTAAGTACAAATAACAATGGGCACTTCCGTGCCCATTGTTGTAGTGATAAATACTGCAAAGTCTATTGTTCGTCTACTTCAGCCAACACCACACCGATCGCATGCAGTGGATCATCAGTCAAACTCAGGCAATGTTCGCTGCCATTGACCAGGTAGAGGTTGAATCTGTCGCGCTTCAACGCCGCCGGAAGACGCGCAGGCATATCGTCATCGTTGCAGAAGGTAAAGCGTAGTTCCGGCCAAGTCTGCTTCAACGTAAGGAGAGATTCTTCGTTCAACACGCTCATCGCAGCAGCGGTGTTGGCGATCTGCTCCAATGTCTCGGGGATAATCATTGTTCACTCTTCTTCCACAACGAACTTGTTCAGCGACTTCGCTTCCACACCCAGTATCTTGGCGAGCCAAGGCGGCGGCGCATCCAACACTTCTTGCAAACGTTGCAGCGTGGCGCGCGCTTTGCCGCCTTCGGGTGATTTAACCGGATGGATGTTGGCGCGCACCGCCTTGGCCGCCGCCGGGCCGCCGATGGATTGCACGTAGACGATCTGGCAGTCTTTGATCAGGTTGGCGCGCGCGACGTTCTTATCTTCGGCGTCATCGGTAATGGCGGTGGAGCGTGCGCCGATCAGGCGCAACTCGTCACGAGCCACTTGGTAAATCAAAAACCGTGGGCACGAACCAAAGTGACCATCCAGATTCTCTTCGGTGTTGGAGGCGACTGCGACACGCAAGCTGCCCGGCATATCGCCTTCACTGTAGGCATCCAGTGTCGGCTGATCCTCAGCGTCATCTGTCACGCCCCACAAATGGCGCACGGCCAATTTGATGGAGGCGTTATCCACATCGGGATCGACCGTCTCTTCGCCCGAGAGCATGAGCTTGATATCGGCCACAGTGACCTTGGAAAGTTTTTCTTCGGTGATGGGTAAGCCCACATGGTCACCGATCTTTGACACCAAGCCGCCCATGTTCACTTCTGACAGGGCGCGGGCAGCCAGCGCGATACGCAACGCTGCGGGTTTTGTAATGACGCTAGTGGTAGTCATATCAACGCCTCTTGTTTATTCGACACGCTTAAAGCCTGTCGAAAACTATTGGTCCGTTCATGGCTCGACTGGCTCACCACGAACGGGATTTGTTACTTATGCTTGAACGATACAACCCTTGATCGGGCAGGTCTTCACGCATTGCGGCTTAGCAAAATCACCTTCGCATTCGGTACATTCGCTTGCGTTGATGATGTACAGCCCCTTCTTGACGCTGATGGACGCTGTCGGACATTCGGGTTCGCAGTCACCACAAGATGTACACAGATCCGTAAGTATCTTCATTGCCATGATAGTTCTCCTATTGGTCTATTCCGCCGCATCCAAGCGCTTGGCACGCAGAGAGATGGGCAGTCTGGCGGGAGCAGCTTGAGGCTCGATGTAGTAGCAGCCGCCGTTGTTCAGCTTGATCTCGCCGCCCCACTTTTCCGGGGTGTTGAACTCCATCGAAACGATGTCGTCCTCGAGGTCGCGCTTGGGCAGATAGAACACATACTCGGTCTTGCTGCCACGCTGGATCATGATGTTTGCCATAACTACTTCCTTTCTAAACCTGTTCATCCTTAATGTGGATGAGGAGCCGTCGTGAGCAGCCCGAGGGCAAGGCGGACGGAGCGGAGGAGCCGGAACGTACACAAAGTACGTGAGGACTCCGAGCACCGCCCAACGCCGCCATCGGGCTGCGCAGCAGGCTCATCGCCGCATTAGCGCACGAGGTCGTGGTTGTAGTCAGTCGTTCCCATCCCGCGAGTATCTTCATCCAGCTTTTCCAGCACTGCATTGGTCAGCGTGGTCAGCATCTGCATGGCACCTTCATAGCCCAAGGTGGTGGCGCGATGCAGGTGATGACGATCGAAGATCGGGAAGCCGATACGGATCAATGGCACTTCGAACTCTTTACCTTTGTGCAAGGTGTCGCGCTGGATGAACTTGCCATAGCTGTTGCCGATCATGAAGTCAGGCTTCTCGGTCAGCACCAGTGAACGGAAGTGCCACAAGTCAGCACCCGGATAGAGCTGGGTGTTCTTGCCGTATGGCGTCTCGTCCAACATCTTGCGCATGGCCTTTTCCCACTTCTTGCTGCCGTTGTTGCACAACACATGGAGGGGCTCGACGCCGAGTTCGGTGAGGAACTTGGTCATGCCGAGGGTGAAGTCAGGATCACCGTACAGGCTGATCTTCTTGCCGTGCAACCAGGTATGGCTGTCGGTCATCATGTCGACGAAACGGCCGCGCTCTTTCAGCAACGAGGGCGGGATCTCTTTGCCGGTGACTTTGGCGACTTCCATCAACCATTCGTCAGTCCACTCCAAGCCCATCGGAATGTTCAACTTCGGCACTTCGTGTTTCCAGATCTGGTCGACGTACTTCTTGGTCTTGTCGAGCTGCATCGGTTGCAACAGGAAAGTGGTCTTCGCATTGGCTGCGTCCTTCACTTCATCCTGGGTCGTGCCGCCTGCGTACATACGGAACTGGCCATCAGCCGGGGTATCCAGCACTTCGGTCGGGTCGCTCAGCATGGTGTGCGCGACGCCCATCTCGTCCAGCATGCGATGGATGACGCGGTAGTTACCCAAGTAAGTCTCGAAACCGGGAACGATGTTGATCTTGCCGTTCGAGCCTGCAACCTTGTCTTCCATGGTGTTGCGGGTGAAGTAGCCGATGATGCCTTCGAACATGTTGTCCCAACCGGTCACATGCGAACCCACGAACGACGGGGTGTGCGCAAAGGGAACAGGATAGTCGTCAGGGATGTTGCCCGCTTTCTTCGTGTTGCGGATGAAAGCGTTCAAGTCGTCACCGATGACTTCGGCCATACACGTGGTGGACACGGCGATGACGTCCGGCTTGTAGATGGCACGGCAGTTCTCCAGACCGTCGATCATGTTCTTCTGACCGCCGAACACGGCTGCGTCTTCAGTCATGGAATCGGACACGCAAGAGACTGGCTCACGGAAGTGGCGGTTGAAGTAGGTGCGGAAGTAAGCCACGCACCCCTGTGAACCGTGCACGTACGGCATGGTCTTCTCGAAGCCGAGTGCGCACAACACCGCGCCCAACGGTTGGCAGGCCTTGGCCGGATTCACGGTCAACGCTTCACGCTTGAAGTTCAGCTCACGATATTCCATCGTGGTCGTCCATGCGAAAGTATCTTGGACTTTGCCAGCTTCGTGACGCTCTTCGAAGTTCTCTTGTTTGTTAGTCAGCGATTCCTTGTATTCGTCCTGACGGAACAATGGATAACAAGGTTTGATGTCATCAGCTTGTTGCATTCTTATCTCCTTAGCCGCACTGCCAATTTGCAGATGCCGGCACAGATTGATGGATGGGCGACCGAGGTCGCCCTCTTATTACTTATGCAGCCTTCTTTTCCACTTCCGCTTCAGGCTTCTTCAACCACGGTGCCTGCATCTTGCCCCAGCACGGATTGTTCAAAGTCATGTCCATGTCGCGGGCGAAGATGGCGAAGCCGTCGTAGCCGTGATACGGACCGGAATAGTCCCAAGAGTGCATCTGACGGAATGGCACGCCCATCTTTTGGAAGATGAACTTTTCCTTGATGCCGGAACCGACCAGATCAGGCTTCACGCGTTTGACGAACTCTTCGAATTCGAAGCCGGTGACATCGTCATACAGCAGGGTCGCGTTGCCCATGTCTTTGATGGTGCGGTCATAGTCGTCGTTATGACCGAACTCGTAACCGGTACCGACCACTTCCATACCCAAGTCTTCATAAGCACCGATGACGTGACGCGGACGCAGACCACCCACGTACAACATGACGCGCTTGCCTTGCAAACGTGGCTTGTACTTGTCGATCACGGCTTGCATCAGCGGTTGATACTTGGCGATGACACGCTCGGCACCTTCCTTGATCTTGTCGTCGAACAGTGCGGCGATGGCACGCAACGACTCGGCGACTTTGGTCGGGCCGAAGAAGTTGTATTCCATCCAGGGGATGTTGTATTTCTCTTCCATGTGACGAGCGATATAGTTCATCGAGCGGTAGCAGTGGATCAGGTTGACCTTGACGTAAGGTGTCTTCTCCATCTCGGCGATGGTGCCGTCGCCGGACCATTGTGCAACGACGCGCAGACCCATCTCTTCCAGCAAGATACGCGAAGACCATGCGTCACCGCCGATGTTGTAATCGCCAATCACGGCTACGTCATAAGGTGTGCCTTCAAATGCTTTTCCTTCGCGACGTGGCAGGACCCAATCACGGATCGCGTCGTTGGCAATGTGGTGGCCGAGCGATTGCGACACGCCGCGGAAGCCTTCACAGCGCACAGGAACGACTGGCTTGTCGATCTCTTTCGCAGCCTTCTTGGATACGGCTTCGATATCGTCACCGATCAGACCGATAGGGCATTCGGATTGAACCGAGATGCCTTTGTTCAGCGGGAACAATTGCTCGATCTCGCCGATCAGCTTGGCGAGTTTCTTGTCGCCGCCAAACACGATGTCTTTTTCCTGAAAGTCGGAAGTGAAGTTCATGGTGCCGAAGGTGTTCACGCCGGTGGTGCCGACGTAGTAGTTACGGCGACCGGCGCGGGAATACTGACCGCAGCCGACCGGGCCGTGCGAAATGTGGATCATGTCCTTGATCGGGCCCCACACCACGCCTTTGGAACCGGCGTATGCGCAACCGCGAATGGTCATCACACCCGGCAACGATTTGCGGTTGGAGGTGATGCACTTCTTGGACTGCTCGATAGATTGATCGTTGACAGCGAGGTGTTTCTCGCGGTCTTTCTTGGCTTTCTCTGGATAGACCTCGAGCACCTCTTGAATCAGGGCTTCGGTCTCTTCGCGTGTTAATGCAGACATTTCATTCTCCTTAATCGACCCACCAATATGTGGAGTCCGTCAGAGTTTCGATTCGGTGAGATCGACGGGCCGCATATTCACGACCCGTCTCGCTCAAGGCCTTTATCAAGCAGCCAGTTCAGCCGCTTTCTTACCGATGATGGATTCGTCTTCTGCTTCCATGATGCCGAATTCCATCAACAACGCTTCCAACTGGTCCATGGTGATCGGGGTCGGGATAACGAACTTCTTGTTGTCCACGATCTTGCGAGCCAATTGACGATATTCATCAGCCTGTTTGTGTGTCGGGTCGAATTCGATCACGGTCATACGACGGATCTCAGCGTGTTGCACCGCGTTAGCACGTGGGATGAAGTGGATCATCTGTGTGCCCAGTTGTGCAGCCAATGCCATGATGAGTTCATCTTCACGGTCGGTGTTGCGGCTGTTACAGATCAGACCGGCCAAACGCACGCTGCCGGAGTTCGCATACTTCACGATACCTTTAGCGATGTTGTTAGCCGCATACATCGCCATCATTTCGCCGGAGCAAACGATGTAGA
>JARCRR010000102.1 GCA_029850565.1 Gallionella sp.
GCAGCAGGTCGGTCTGAACGCACGTGCGCACCATGTTCCCAAACACCTTTCCGGCGGCGAACAGCAACGCGTTGCACTTGCCCGTGCCTTCGTCACCCAACCCAAGATACTTTTCGCCGACGAACCCACCGGCAATCTGGATGCGGCCACGGGTGCGCAAGTCATCGAGTTAATGCTGGAGTTGAACCGCGCACAAGGCACGACCTTGATACTCGTCACGCACGATGAATCGCTCGCGAAACGTTGCGGCAAACAATTGCGGCTGGCGGCAGGGCGGGTGGTGTAGTGAATCTACTTCGTCTTTCATTGAATCTATTGCGCCGCGACTGGCGCGCCGGGGAGTGGCGCGTGTTGTTGCTGGCGCTGGTGTTGGCGGTGGGCAGTCTCGCCACTGTCGGGCTGTTCGCCGACCGTGTACGCCAAGCTTTGCAGCAGCAGGCGCAAAGTCTCATCGGTGCCGATCTGCGCATCACTTCCACACGTCCATTCTCACCGGACTATCGCAAATCTGCCGAGCGGCAAGGTTTGCAGGTGGTGCAGAGCCGCACCTTCCCCAGCATGGTGGCGCATGGTGAGCGGGTATTGTTGAGCGAGATACAGGCGGTGGAAATGGGCTATCCCTTGCGCGGCAAGATCGAGGTTGATGGGGGAGCAGGTGAATCAACGAGTGTTCCCTCACCCCGGCCCTCTGATGGAGCCAATAGCCATTCGACTAAGCCCGCGAGCGGGCAAGTCGCTGGTTATCCCGGTGGAAGAGGGAGTAAAACCGAGGGAGAGTGGGGTATTCCCGCGAGCGGCACGGTGTGGGTAGATGCGCGCTTGTTGCGTCGTCTCGATATGAGCGTGGGCGATGAGATCGGCATCGGCACGCAGCACTTCAAAGTGGCGGCGCGTATCGTGAAAGACATCGACCAGTCTATCGGCTTCGCCAGTTTTGCGCCGCGCGTGTTGCTGAACGAAGCAGATCTGGCATCCACGGGTTTGGTTCAAGAAGGGAGTCGTATCTCGTACCGCCTGATGATCGCGGGTGATGCGGCGCAGGTGGCTGCGCTAAAGGCGACATTGCAAGAAAGACTGACGGGTAACGAAAAGCTGGAGGATGTGCGCGATGCGCGTCCCGAGATCCGCACGGCATTGGAACGCGCCGAACATTTCCTGGGCCTCGCCGCGCTCACGGCGGCCATCCTCGCGGGTGCTGCCATGGCATTGGCCGCTCGGCGCTTCGTGTTGCGACATCTGGATGGTGTTGCAGTGATGCGTTGCCTCGGTGCGCAACAGCGGCAGGTGCTGAGACTGTTCCTGTATCAGTTCATCGTATTGGGTGTGGTGGCGGTGATGCTAGGCGGCTTGCTGGGCTATGCCACGCAAGCGTTGCTGGTGGAGAGCATCGCTTCCATGCGCGATGCGAGTCTGCCAGCGCCGAGTGTGCTGCCGTTACTCAAGGCTGCAGCCAGCGGTTTCGCCTTGCTGCTGGGTTTTGCTTTCCTGCCTTTGCTGCAATTGCGCAAGGTATCGCCGTTGCGCGTGTTGCGTCGCGAGTTGGGGCTGCCGGAAGCCAGCGCCTGGTTGATCTACGGGCTTGCAGTGGGCGTGTTGGCGGGATTGTTCCTGTGGCATGCGGGTTCGCTGAAACTGGGTTTGGCGGTGTTGGGCGGCTTGCTGGCAGGATTGATCCTGTTCGGCTGGTTGGCTTGGCTGCTGTTGCGAGGCTTGGCACGATATGCGTCTCTCTTTCAAACGCACTGGCGACAAGCGTTCAGCAACTTGGCGCGCCATGGACGCAGCGCTGCGGTGCAGGTGGTGGCACTCAGTCTGGGGGGTATGGCCTTGCTGGTGCTGACGCTGGTGCGCGCCGATCTGATGGAAAGTTGGCAGGGAAAGCTGCCGCCCGATGCGCCTAACCGATTCGTCGTGAACGTGCAGTCTGATCAATATCAACCGATACTGGACTTTTTTGTGCAACGCGCGTTGCCGGCGCCAGAGCTACAGCCCATGATCAGAGGAAGGCTGGTCGCCATCAATGATCTTGCAATCAATGGCGACAGTTATCCAGACCCGCGTGCACGTGGACTGGTGGAACGCGAGTTCAATCTATCCTATATGGAGCAGATGCCGACTTGGAACGAGGTCGTCGGCGGCCGGTGGTGGAAGAAAGGCGGCATCGGTGAGCTTTCGGTGGAAGAAGGCATTGCGAAGACACTCAACATCAAACTCGGCGACAAACTCACCTACGATGTGGCGGGCAGTCGTTTCACCGCGCAGGTCAGCAATCTGCGCAAGGTGCAGTGGGATTCGATGAAGGTGAATTTCTTCGTCATCACCACGCCGGAATTGCTCAGGGATTTTCCGACCAGTTACCTCAGCAGTTTCTATTTGCCGCCCGACAAGGCGCGTGTCGGGGACGAGTTGTCGCGTGCCTTTCCCAACATCCTGCTGATAGATACCGGGGCGGTCATCGCCCAAGTGCGCGGCATCATGGACCAGATCGCACAGACAGTTAGCGCCGTGTTCCTGTTCACCTTGCTCTCGGGACTGGCGGTCTTGTATGCCGCCCTGCTCGCCACACAGGACGAACGCAGTCATGAAGCGGCAATCCTGCGCACCTTGGGGGCGGACAGTCGCTATCTGCGCCGATTGCATCTATCCGAGTTCGCCATACTGGGCGGTTTGAGTGGCCTGTTCGCGGCGGCGGGCGCTGTGTTGCTGGGTTGGGTGTTGGCGCGCTTCGTGTTGGAAGTGCCGTACTCCGGCAACCCGGCGATATGGCTGATCGGTGTGAGTGGCGGTGTGCTGATCGTGACGGCATCCGGTTGGCTCTCGACACACTCGGCAGTCAGACTGCCTCCGATGCGGGTGTTACGCGCGGATTATTGAGGGTTCCGGACGGAGGAAAAGTCGCCAAAATTTTGGGATATCAACGAGTTCGATTACAATGCGCGCCCAATGTCTAGCTTTGGGCAGTCGATTCGCTCAAGCGAAACCACAACGAGGATTGAATGAATTATTGGAATAACTCACTGCGGGCGATTTTTCTGGGACTCTGTTTGCTGGGTTCCCAATTCGCATATGGAGCGAGTCAGGCTGAGTTGCTGGGGCAACTTACGCCGGAACAACTGCAAAAGTTGCAACAACTATCACCGGAGCAACGCGCAGCGCTGATGCAGCAAGCCGGAGGTGCTTCTACTCAGTCAAAATCCAAGCAGATAGGTACGCCAATGGACCTCTCGCCTCGGCAGGTAGGAAAAGGCAGCTTGGAGTCTGATGTCAATAACGTGGCTCCAGATAAAAAACTTTCAACACAAGAAGTGGTGAGCGCACCTGTTGCGGAAGTTCCGTTAGAAAAAGTGACATCTCAGCAGTCTGCGGATAAGGTCGAAATCCGCCGCTCCTACGAAGAATTCATGCGCGAGTCTAAGCCGCTTGAGGTCAACACATCCAATCTGCAACAGTTTGGTTATGACCTTTTTGCATCCGAACCGATCACCTTTGCACCTGTTACGGATGTACCCGTTCCTCCTGAGTATGTTCTCGGTCCGGGTGACGAGATTAAAGTGCAGTTATACGGCAAGGATAATAAGGATTTAGCGCTGACTGTGGATAGGGAGGGGGCAGTTTCCTTTCCGCAAATCGGCCCCATCCTGTTGGCGGGATTGGATTTTTCTCAGGCAAAAGCATTACTCGCCGAGCAGATCAAACAAAAGATGATTGGCGTCTCAGCCAGTATCACCATGGGGCAACTGCGCTCTATCCGTATATTTGCTTTGGGAGATGTATATCGCCCGGGTTCCTACACGGTCAATGGCTTGGCTACATTGTCCAATGCATTGTTCGCATCGGGTGGTGTAAAGAAGATTGGCTCCTTGCGCAACATCGAACTAAAACGAAACGGTCGTAAAGTCGCAACCATCGACCTCTACGATTTTTTATTGAAGGGTGACACCAGCAAAGACGTGCGCCTGTTGCCTGGCGATGTCGTATTCGTACCGTCCATAGGAAAGACAATTAGTGTTGCGGGGGAGGTTGTGCGCCCCGCAATCTATGAGATCAAGAATGAAAAAAACGTATCCGATATTCTGAAGTTGGCAGGCGGATTGATGCCCAAGGCATATCTTGAAAAGGCAATGATCGAGCGGATAGACACCAAAGGCGAGCAGAAAGTTGTTAATTTGTCCTTACTTGGCGATGGTGCAAATGTGCCGGTGCGTAAGGGCGATGTCATCAAGATATTTTCCGGTACCGAATTTGAAAACAACCAGATACTGATGATCGGCAACCTGAAGCGTCCGGGTAAGTATGCTTGGGAAAGTGGCATGCGCGTGTCTTCTCTGATTGCCTCCATGGACGATTTGCTGCCGGAGACTTTCCTAGAATATGGAGTCATTGAGCGCGAATCGAAAGACACGCGCGAGCCGATGATGATCCGTTTCAAGTTGGGGGAACTCATTACCCCGCAAGCCAAAGGCGGAGAGCTTGATTTATTGCTTCAAGCGCGTGACCGTGTGTATGTGTTCAAGCGAGCCAATTTCCGCCAACAACCTAAAGTTAGCATTGCAGGCAGTGTGCAGACACCAGGCGAGTACGAATACAAAAGAAATATGCGCCTAGCTGATTTGGTTTTGGCAGCGGGGGGCATATTGCGCGAGACCGATCTGGGTTTTGTGGAGGTCTACCGTACCGATCCAGGTACTCGCGATGTGCAACTCATCAAAGTGAATCTGGCACTGGCGATGACATCAGATGTTTTGAACGATATTGCGCTACAAGACTTGGATCGCGTAGTGGTGCATTCCATCTATGAAAGCAAGGAGCACGAGAAAGTCGAGGTGATGGGTGAAGTCCATGCACCCGGCACGTTCGAACTCAGTTTGGGCATGCACCTGTCCGACTTGGTCTTTGCTGCCGGCAACGTCACCGAGAGGGCTTATCTGAAAAGTGCCGAAATTACGCGCTATACGGTAGAGAACGGACTGAAGCGGGTTTCCGGCCACTTCAACGTCAATCTGGAGGCTGCATTGAGTGGAGA
>JARCRR010000103.1 GCA_029850565.1 Gallionella sp.
AGCTGGCTCCTACAGCGACTTCCCGCACTAGATGTCATGGTTGATGCCGTCCTCTTCGATCTCGACGGCACTTTCGCCGATACAGCACCCGATCTGGGCGAGGCACTGAATCATGTGCTGAGTCTGCGCGGGGTCCCCGCGCTACCGCTGGCAACCATCCGCCTGCAGGCTTCTCACGGTTCTCCCGGATTGCTGAAACTGGGCTTGGGCATCGGCCCCGACTCCCCGGACTACGATGAGTTGCGCGATGCATTCCTGAAGCACTACGAAGCGCACATCTGTGACCGCACCAAACTCTTTGCCGGCATGGCTGCCTTGATCGCCGAACTGGAAGAACGCGACCTGCCTTGGGGTATCGTCACCAACAAGCCGCATCGCTACACCGTACCACTCATGGAGAAACTGGGCTACGCGAAACGCGCATCTTGTTTGGTGAGCGGCGACACCTGCGAACACGCCAAGCCGCATCCCATGCCATTGCTGCATGCCGCCTCGCTGATGGGCGTCGACCCCGCTCGTTGCCTGTATCTGGGCGACGATCTGCGCGATATGGAGGCCGCCCAAGCCGCCAACATGATCGGCATCATCGCGAGCTATGGCTACATCGATCCGACCATCAGCACGGGCACATGGCCAGCCGCCGGAAGCGTGCAGACGCCTTTCGCATTATTACGCTACCTGACGCTATGAACGGCGTTATCATTTCCCCGCCCCCACACCGCATTTGGGAATCAACAAAGGCTCTCTGTGCTATCCAAAACAATATTTCGTAGCGTCAAACCATTCATCACCACTGTTGCAGTTGTCGTGGTCATCGGGTTACTGGTCTTTTCGATCTACTTCACCAATCTCGGGATGCAATGGGCTCTTTTCTTGAGCGGCGTTCTCATCGCCTCCGTCATCAGCATGGCCAGCCGCGCATCGCGTGCGGAATGGATCATTACGAAACGTACTGCCCAGCTCACACTACTCAAAGACAAACTCGAAACAGAAACCGAACTTCACAAAAAGACCGCCGCAGAACATCAACAGTCGCTCGCCCTGCTTCACCAAACCGAACAGGCTTTCAACCGTCTCATCCCGCACCAACTGCTGCAACTGCTGGAAAGGGATAGCATCCTGGATGTCAAACTGGGTGACCAGATCGAGCGCAAATTAACGATCGTATTCACCGACATCCGCAGCTTCAGCACGTTATCGGAAAGCATGACCCCACAGGAGAATTTCAACTTTCTCAACTCCTATCTGAAACAGATGGAACCTGTCATCGTGCAGCATCACGGCATCATCGATAAATATATCGGCGATGCCATCCTGGCTCTGTTTTCACAAGGTGCGGACGATGCTCTGAGCGGAGCGATACACATGCTCGAAAAGCTGGAAGAGTACAACACCGGTCGCTCACACGCAGGCTATGCGCCGATCAGGATCGGCTTTGGCCTCAACACCGGTTTGGTGATGGTCGGCACGGTAGGCGGAGAAAACCGGATGGAAAGTACCGTGATCGGCGATGCGGTCAACGTGACCGATCGCATCGAAGAGTCCACCAAAATCTACAACACGCCGCTGCTCATCAGCCAGAACACCCTGTATGACCTGTCTATTCCGGGGAAATACGATATTCGTTTCTTGGATCGCATTCGCGTCAAAGGCAAATCCCAACCTCTTTCCATCTACGAAGTATTCAACAACGACCCGATCAAGTTGAGAGATGGCAAACGCAGTACAAAGATCGAGTTCGAAAAAGCCGTGATCCACTACCACCTGAAAGAGGTTCAAAGCGCCAAAGAATTGTTCACTCATTGCATTGAAGTCTCGCCCCAGGACCAACCCGCCCAAATCTATCTGGAGCGTTGCAACGCTTATCTCACCACCGGACAACATCTCAGCACAGGTGAATTGAACCATCATCTGGAATGGAAAGATGAATTCAGAGTGGGTATCGAAAGCATCGATGCAGCACACAAACGCTTGTTCGATAAAACGAACGAATTCATCTCAGCCTCCATCAAGGGTGACAGTCAGGTGATCCGTGAAATATTCTCCCAATTGGCACACAACCATATGGAGAGCATCAGCGAAGAAGAGAATCTGATGCGAACTTACAACTATCCTTTCCTTGAAACCCATTTGCGTGAACACAAACGCTTCATCGAAAACTACCTAGCCCTTAAGGAAGAGATCTTTGTCGAGAACTGCGACTTGCCATTCGTCTCATTCCGCGCGCAACTGCTGTTGTTTGACTGGTTCACAGGACATATCGCCAAAAGCGACCGCCACGCCGGACGCTATCTGCTCAAATCAAGGCAGGCACCAGAAGATAAACATTAAGCCAGACCGTTGTCGCCGAACGGAAGATAACTGGTATGCCGACAGCCACGTGCGCTACAATCCGCACCGCTAGTAACACTATCGAACCGGGGGTGACATGGCTTCGACGTGGGTTGCAAAGCAGTGTAGGGCATACCGAGGACCCGCCACCTCGTAAATAAGCTGGAAAACCAATAGTCGCAAACGACGAAAAGTACGCTCTAGCCGCTTAACCGGTTAGACCTCACACCCTGCTGTCCATGGAGGGGCTCAAGGCAGTAATGCCGCGATGAGTGAGGTCATTTACATGGAATCGTGTCGTGCAGGGTCACTTTGCACGAAGCTAAAACCAAGGTGACTCGTCCTGTAGCAGCCTGTCGGTTGGCGTCTGCCGGATAAAATCAAATAACCAGACTAAGTATGTAGAACTGCCTGTAGAGGGCTTGCGGACGCGGGTTCAATTCCCGCCACCTCCACCAATTATGTAGGAAAGCGATGGCTGCTCAAGACGTTCCAGAACACAAACTGAAACTGTCCGAAGTGCTGGATATGCTGGTCGGCGACAAGATGGCCGATCGAGAAGCGGCCGATGCGCTGATTGCCGAGCGTCGCATCCATCGCCAAGACAGCCATCCTCTGGTCGTTATCTCGGAGCGAGCCTGGAAATCGAAGCTCCCTCCGCATCGTATCCTCACACTGGACAACCTGACCGAGTGGCTGGCCAAACGAGTGGGACTCGAGTATTTCCACATCGACCCGCTCAAGGTCGATTTCTCCAATCTCACCGATCTGATGTCGATCGACTATGCCAATCGCTTCGCCATCATGCCTATCCGTATCGAGGGGGGTGACTTGGTGGTGGCGACGGCCGAGCCTTATCTGCGCGATTGGGAAGACACCCTGCAACACACGTCGCGCAAGAACATCCGCCGCGTGTTCGCTTCACCCATAGACATCAACCGTTATCTGGTCGAGTTCTACAACTTGGCGCGCTCGGTGAAGAGTGCCACCAAGAACACACCCGACTCCTCTAACCTCGCCTCGTTCGAACAGTTGGTCGAACTGGGCAAGACCAACAAACAGTTCGATGCCAACGACCAACACATCGTGCATATCGTGGATTGGCTGTGGCAATACGCCTTCGACCAGCGCGCCTCGGACATCCATATCGAGCCGCGCCGCGATACCGGCATCGTGCGTTTCCGCATCGACGGTGTGTTGCATCAGGTACATCAACTGCCTATGTCGGTGGTCACCGCGATGACCAGCCGCATCAAGTTGCTGGGTCGCATGGACTTGATGGAGAAACGGCGTCCGCAGGACGGTCGTATCAAGACGCGCACCGAAGACGGTCAGGAGATCGAACTGCGTCTTTCCACCTTGCCGACTGCATTTGGCGAAAAATTGGTCATGCGTATCTTCGACCCGGAAGTACTGGTGCGCGACTTTTCCGAACTCGGTTTTTCGGATGATGACAGCGCACGCTGGCATCAGATGACGGCCAAGCCGAACGGCATCATCCTCGTCACCGGCCCTACCGGTTCGGGCAAGACAACCACGCTGTATTCGACGCTCAAGAGTTTGGCCACGCCTGAAGTGAACGTGTGCACGTTGGAAGACCCGATCGAGATGGTGGAGCCTGCTTTCAACCAGATGCAGGTCCAGCAAGGCATCGATCTGAGCTTCGCCGATGGTGTGCGTGCGCTGATGCGGCAAGACCCGGACATCATCATGGTGGGTGAGATACGCGACCTGGAAACCGCCGATATGGCGATCCAAGCCGCCCTCACCGGCCACCTGGTGCTTTCCACCTTGCATACCAACGATGCGCCCGCCGCCATCACGCGCCTGCTCGACCTGGGTGTACCGTCCTACCTGCTCAACGCCACGTTGCTCGGCATCATGGCGCAACGGCTGGTGCGTACCCTGTGCCCGCACTGCAAACAGCCGCATCCCATGAGCGAGAGCGACAACGAGCTTTGGGATAATCTGGTCGCGCCGTGGAAGGCTGCCAGACCCACTCAATTGCAACGCCCGCAAGGGTGTCTGGAATGCCGCATGACGGGTTATGCAGGCCGTATCGGCATCTATGAGATCCTGCTCATGTCACCCGCTCTGCGCAAGACCATCACCGCCGAGACGGACATCGCCGCACTGCGCGAACAAGCCAGCCGCGAAGGCATGAAGCCGTTGCGCATCTCCGGGGCGCAAAAGGTCGCCGCCGGACTCACCACATTGGAAGAAGTACTGAAAACCGCCCCACCGTCTGATCAAAATTAATCTACTCAACAGGAAATCATCATGACCACATTGACATCACTCAACCAACAGTTCGGCATCGCTGGACATCTGCAATTCATCGAAGTGGACGGCGGACTTGTGTTCGCCGAGATCAACAACGCACACGCCACGGCCAGCATCGCCCTCCAAGGCGCACACATCGCCACCTTCCAACCCAAGGGCGAAGAACCCGTCATCTGGTTGTCCAAACTGGCCAAGTTCCTGCCCGGAAAATCCATCCGTGGCGGCGTGCCCGTGTGCTGGCCATGGTTCGGCCCGCACGCGACCGACAGCAAACTCCCCGGCCACGGTTTTGCGCGCACGGTGATGTGGGAAGTGCAAGAGACCAAAGCACTCGCCGATGGCTCGACCTTCATCCGCTTCGGCCTCATCGAGAACGAGATCACCAAAGCTCAATGGCCGCATGCTTCTAGCGTGCAACTGGAGGCCACCGTTGGCAAAGCACTGCGTGTGGAACTGATCACCAAGAACACCGGCAACGCCGCCTTCCAGTTGGGCGAGGCGCTGCACACCTACTTCCACATCAGCGATGTCGGCAACATGACCATCCGCGGCCTGGAAGGGTGTGAATACATCGACAAGGTCGGCGAGACCGCGCGCCGCACACAGCAGAGCGGCATCGTCATCGAAAGCGAAGTGGATCGCGTGTACGTGAACACCACCGCCGATTGCGTCATCGAAGACAAAGGTCTGAAACGCGCCATCCGCATCAGCAAGCAAGGCAGCCAATCCGCCGTGGTATGGAACCCGTGGACAGAGAAGGCAGACAAGATGGGCGACTTCGGCCCGCAAGGTCACCGCGGCATGGTGTGCGTGGAAAGCGGCAACGCCTTCGACAACGTCGTCACCGTGCAAGCGGGAGAGACGCATCGCCTGGTGGCGGTGTACAGCTCCGAGAAGCTGTAACCCACAGTCATTCCGGCGCAGGCCGGAATCCAGATGATTAGATAATCCCTGCGAAGCAGGGCAACACCAAAATGCATATTGGATAAAGACACTGGATTCCGGCCTGCGCCGGAATGACGAACAAAAAAATAGCCGCTTCTCAGCGGCTATTTTCATAGCATCAACGAATGATGCTTAGTTCGCGCGTTTCTTGAACTCGTTGGTACGTGTATCGATCTCGATCTTGTCGCCGATCTCGATGAAGGCCGCCACTGGCAATTCGAATCCGCCATTGATCTTGGCAGGCTTCATCACCTTGCCGGAGGTATCGCCACGCACTGCTGGCTCGGTGTACACGACTTCGCGCACGATGGTATTGGGCAACTCGACGGAGATGGCCTTGTCGTTGTAGAACACCACTTCGCACTTGTCTTCCATACCGTCAGCCAAGTAGTTCACTGTGTCGCCGAGGTTCTCCTTCTCAACTTCGTACTGGTTGTATTCCTCGTCCATGAACACATACATCGGATCGGCGAAGTAGGAATAGGTGCATTCCTTCTTGTCCAGAATGATCTGGTCGAACTTGTCGTCCGCCGCGAAGATCAGTTCGCTAGGCGTGTCAGTCAGCAAGTTCTTGAACTTGAACTTCACCACCGAGCCACTACGGCCGGAGCGGCTATATTCAGCTTTTTGCACGACCAGAGGCTGGTCTTTCACCATTACCACGTTACCTGCGCGGAGTTCTTGAGCGATTTTCATGATTAGTCTGCCTAAAACAAAATTTTGAAGGCGCGGATTCTAGTCAAGTCGGCCGGAAAAATCCAGTAGATTCAATGCCAAGTTATTGGCAGACAAGCGTTGCGCCCAATCCTTGCCATGCCGGGCCAATGCCTCGCGCTGCACCACAAAACGCCGCCATGCCCCGGCGACATCCTGCCCGCCGTTCCATGCCCCCCACAGGTCGCGTACCGCATCCGCCGCTTCGGCAGGCAATCCCGCCGTATAGCGCACTCGCAAAGCCTCCAACTTCTCCAGATGCACCCCGTCATGCTGCGGGTATATCTGCCAGATGAAAGGCCGTCCCGCCCACTGCGCCCGCACACAGGAATCCTCGCCGCGCACAAAATTGACGTCGCACGCCCACAGCAGC
>JARCRR010000104.1 GCA_029850565.1 Gallionella sp.
CTGTTGTCCGCATTGCTGGCATTTGCCGCAGGCGCACAAGCCGCCGATGAAAAACCAGCCGCAGAAAAATCTGCCGCGTTGGTGAATGGCGTAACCATCCCGCAATCCCGTGTCGACCTGCGTGTGAAAGTTGCCACCACCCAAGGCGGCCAACCTGATTCTCCCGAGATGCGCAAAGCCATCCGTGACGACCTCATCAACTTGGAAGTCCTCTCCCAAGCCGCCGCAAAAGCCGGCTTGGACAAACAAGGTGAGACCGCCCAGCAGATCGAACTGGCTAGACAATCGGTTCTGGCGGGCGCATTCGTTCAAGACTACGTGAAGTCACACCCGATCAGCGAAGAAGTACTGAAGCAGGATTATGAAGGAATGAAGGCGCGTGTCGGTAACAAGGAGTACAAGGTTTCCCATGTACTGGTCTCCAGCGAAGATGAAGCCAAGGCCGTTGCCAAGCGTGTGAAGAAAGAGAAGTTCGCCAAGGTCGCCAAGGAAAAATCCAAAGACCCCGGCTCCAAAGAGAATGGCGGCGATCTGGGCTGGACCGTTCCAACCAACTTCGTACAACCCTTCGGAGAAGCGATCCTGACCTTGGCCAAAGGCCAGGTCAGCTCGCCAGTGCAAACGCAATACGGCTGGCACGTGATCAAGCTGGAAGACACGCGCGAACTGAAAGTGCCGACCTTTGAGGAAGTGCGTCCGCAACTGGAAAAACGCAAACAACAAGAGTCGATCCAAAAAGCCATCACCGAACTGCGCGAAAAAGCCAAGGTCGAGTGATTCGTCTCTCGCTCGGATCTAAAAGGACATCCTTGTGATGTCCTTTTTTATTGGCCACTCCAGTTCCAGCCATGCGCAATTCTCGATGTTGCGGTGCATCACGGTCTCGGGGTCGTCCACCGTCAACGCCCAGGCGGCGACGATAGGATTCTCGTGCGACACGGCCAGCACCATCCCGGCCTCATGGCGCGCAGCAATCTCATCCAGAAAGCCCCGCACACGCTCCATCTGCTCCAAGAACGTCTCACCCTTGGGAGGTTTGATGTGTAGATAGTCCGGGCGAACGTAGTCGTTGAAGAGGTCGACATGCAATCCGTCCATGCCTGAGATGCGCTCGTTCAGGCGCGCATCCACCTTGAGATCGAGCGAGTGATGTTGCAACAGGATATATGCGGTCTGTTGTGCACGCGGGAATTGCGAGACATAAGCATGAGTGAAGGGTATCCCGCGCAACTTGGCAGCTGTAGCTTCCGCCTGTGCATTGCCACGTGCGGTCAGGTTGACGATGCGTTTAGGGTCGTCGTTGATCTCATGCTTGATGTTGCCTTCGCTCTCGCCGTGGCGCACCAGAAGGATATTCATAGGCTTAAAGGTTGCGTGTCTTCTTGATCAGGTCATAAGCGAGTTGGATGTCTTTTGCCTGCTCGGTCGCCATCTTGATCATATCTTCCGGCACGCCCTGCCCCATTAACTTATCGGGATGGTATTGGCTCATCAGCTTGCGATACGCGCGTTTGATCTCGGCATCGCTATTTTCTTTCGTCACACCCAGCGCCTTATATGCATCTTCCAATGCCTCTGCCGTAGTGACCTTGCCGCCTGCGAAGTGAGTCTGGTTCAACACCATATCCATCAGATGTTTGAACGCGTTCGGGCCAAAACCCAAACGTCCCGCGATATCGGTGAGCAGCTTCTCTTCTTCCGGGTGGAAATGTCCGTCCGCCAGCGCCATCACGATCAGGTAGACCAGCAGCACCTCTTTCAGATTCCTGGTATGACCGCAGTAGTTCAGGAATTTCCTGTAGGTCTGCTCGATGTCGTATTCAGGGTCGGCGCCCCTTTTGAACCAGGTGATGGCTGTCTTTTTATGATCGCTCGTCATACCCAGCTTGGTCATGAATTCCTCGGCATGCGCGACCTCCTCTTCCGACACGCGACCATCCGCCTTAGCCAGCTTACCCATCAGAATGAACACCGTCTCCAAAAATACGGCCTGACGGATAGCGTTCTGCAACGGGTTCAGCGCGCCCTGCCCATAAGCACGCACGCGGTCGATGAACGCACCCAAGAGGAAACCCAAAAAGACACCCCACCAACCAAAGAAGTAATAGCCTGCCGCGATACCGATGAGCTTGAACAAGATGACTCCACAATGATGACAACGAAGGCGCACATTATACCTGCCCCATCCTTCCGCAGAACCGGCAGCGTAGCGTGCAAGCCTCCACATGAACCAGTAAGATAAGCCAATCTCTCAGGAGAACCAGAATGAAAAGACTCAACATCGCTTGTGTCACGCTACTCACCCTGCTACTGCCCATCGCCCATGCCGCCGGAGATGCTGATCTTCGCCCCTGCGTGGATATGCAGAACAAAGCCACCGCCGAGCGCGAACTCGACTGCTACCGCCAGATCGCCTCGGACAGCCCATCCGCAGACCAGACCAGCAAACCGATCCTGTCTGCGCGAGCCACCGGGCTTGAACAAGAATGGGCTCCCAGCAATGCCACGCTGGTGACACACAAACTCAACTATGCATTGATATATGCGAAATCATCGCAAACCAACAATGCGCCCGGCAGCCCTAACCCACAGAACCAAGTATTGACTGCATTGCCGCAAGACGACCGCGACATGAAAGTCCAATTGAGCATGAAGCACGACCTCGCCGACTTCGACCGCTATGGATCATTGTGGGCAGGCTATACACTGCTTTCGTTCTGGCAGGTGTACGATGAATCACACTCACGCCCCTTCCGCGAGAACAACTACGAACCCGAACTCATCTACTCCATCAATCCCAATCAGATGTTCGGCGAATCGAGGCTCAATCCGAGCATTCTCAACATCGGTGTCGTGCATCAATCGAACGGGCAAGCCAATCCAAGATCTCGCAGCTGGAACCGCATCTACGTGCAAACAGGGATAGAGCGCAACTTCCCCGGCGACAGAAAACTCGTCGTCCTAGTGCGCGGGTGGAAAAGGATCAGCGAAGACATCAGCACCGACGACAACCCCGACATCACCCACTATCTGGGGCACGGAGATATCGAATTGCGCTATTCGCAGAACAAATATTGGGAAGCAACGCTCACACTCAAATCGCGTTCAGCACAACTGGATCTGGCCGCACCGTGGACAGCATGGCGGCTACTCACCCTCGCCTCGCCCGGAAAACACAACACTAACATCCATCTGCATTATTTCAGCGGCTATGGCGAAAGTCTCATCGACTACAACCAAAGACACGACACATGGGGGGTCGGATTATCGTTCCCATTTGAATAGACACCTCCACACAGTCACATTGACACAGCCCGACCAACTCCCCTAGAGTGCCTTACGCCATGAGCAAACCGATACAAAGGAAAACCGACATGCTTCGCATCATCCACCTAGTGCTCGCCACCACCCTGTCGCTTATCGCTCTGTCCGCACAAGCCTCGTCCTGCGACCCCAAGACACCGCCCAAGGTCGACCCCAAGATCGCCCAGTACAACGAATCGAATTGCGCCATCACCGCAATGGATATAGCCCATAGACACACTCGCGATGCCGCCGCCGCCGAGTCGCGCAGTAACACCCCACAGATGTGTACCTCCATGTATGCCGCTCTCATGCAACTCGACATCTACAAAGAAGGCGAATGGCGTGCCGGATACAAACCCATCGCCGACAAAGTAGATGCACAATATTCAGAGGTAAAGGAACGTTTCATCAAAACCACCTGCCCGCAGAAACTCGCCCTCTATCGCCATCTGGCGAATAAAGGCGAAGCTTGGGCGATGTACAACCTCGGACTCGTTTACTCAAAGGGCAACGGAGTCAACCAGAGCGACGACGAAGCCATGACTTGGTTCATGTTCGCCGCAGAGAAAGAATACCTTGACGCCTACCTCGCACTGGGCAAGATGTATAGCGATGGTGCCGCTTTCAAACCTGAACTCACCGTCGCGTTCGACTGGTACAACAAGGCGGCCATGAAAGGCCATGCCGAAGCGCAATACATCGTGGCAGGCATGTACCGCAAAGGCGCAGGGGTGGAGCGCGACTTCGCCAAAGCGGCGGAGTGGTACAAAAAAGCCGCCGAGCAAAAGCATGATGGCGCAAAAACCAAGCTGGAAGAGATGTACAAAGCAGGCGAAGCGAAAAAATCGTTCTGGTAGCCTGTGAACAAGGAGATTCATCATGGGAAAGTCAGCCAACACAGCATTGGATAGCGCTCGGATCCACCAAGCGCAACTGCTCAGCTCAACACGCATCACCCCCGAAACATCGCGGGAGGAAGTGTGGCAACTGGTGTTCCGCACCAACGATCCCGACTTCGACGCCAAACCCGGCAGTTGCATCCGCGTCCTGGCCCCCGGCGAATATGGCAATCGTTATCACCCTCGCCTGTATTCCTTGGCTGACCATGACTACACCCCCTCTGGCACAGAGTTCTCGCTGTGTGTGCGGCGCTGCTTCTTTGTGGACGAGGTGAATGGCGAGGAATACGGTGGTGTCGCCTCCAACTATCTATGCGACCTCAAGCCGAAAAGCATCGTTGAATTCTCCGGCCCGGTCAGTTATCCATTCGCCATCCCGACCGACCTCTACACCGACCTGCTGATGATCGGCATGGGAACCGGCATCGCCCCGTTCAGAAGCCTTATCCGTTCCATCTACGAAAAGCACGGAAGCTGGCAAGGCAAGGTGCGCCTGTTCCATGGCGCACGCTCAGGACTGGAGATGCTCTACATGAACGACGCCAACAACGACCTTGCCAACTACTACGATCAACCGACTTTCAAAGCCTTCCAAGCCGTCAGTCCGCGTCCCGCATTCAACGAACCTGTGGCAATGGATAAAGCGCTGGAGCAGAACGCCGCCGAAGTGTGGGAGATGGTGAATAGCCCAAATAGCCGCATCTACGTGGCAGGCTTGACGAAGATGTTAACCAAGATCGACAAAGCGATGAGCGCCATCGCCGGATCGACTGAAGCATGGAGTGCGAAGCGCAAGGAGTTAGTTGCCATAGGACGTTGGGTAGAACTGCTCTACTAAACAGCTACTTCAGCTTTGCCGCGCAATACGGACAGACCTCAGGTGAATAGTCGATGCCGAAGCTGATGTCGCTCGGCCTGCCGTCCGCCTTGGTGGGTACCACCACCTTCTCACACTCAGGGCAGCGGTAATAGCGCTTCGCCGAGATCACATACCAAGCCCCCGCAAGAAAGATGATCAGATTCGCGACGAGAACGATAGGCTTGTCATCCGGCAAACCCTGCACCATCACCACACACCCCAGCAAGATAAGAGACACCACCGGCAGGATGCCGCGCAGGAAGAACACTCTTCTGCGTCGTTTGAATTCGGTGACTGATGCTGGAATAGCTTGCATGACGAATCCTTGAATGAAATTGCGCAAAGTGTAACAGCACGGCAAACCGTCTCAACCCCAAGCAATAAGTGGAGATTGACAACACCAGTTCCGCTCCCCTACAGTCCATCACACTTGCACATCCGCCAGACGCACATCGCACCGCACGCACGGTGAGAGGCATACAGCGGGATCCCCAGAATAGGAGCTGGCGCAAGACGACAACCCGCACACGGGAAGTTCGGAAAAACAGAAGAGCGGACGCCGCCGGCAATCCATGGACTTGTGGCGAGAGCGGTCGTAATACAACGCGTTATCGGTGAAAGAGTCATCTAAATTTGGCCTCCCATATGACATTGACACTGCCCCACCACTCACCTACAGTTCGTATCACTTCTCCCCCGAAAACGCACATACTGCGGGACGAATGGCTATCAACCAATCACCATAGAATTTAATAAAGAAAACGAGCCCATCATGCCAAATTTCTCCTTGGTTCCACAAAAGAAACAAGCAAAAGAAAGTCATCAGTCGGTAAAAAGACTGTTGCTCGTATTGATCGGATCGGTGTTCTTCATCGAAGCATTCGTGATGAACCTGATGCACTGGCTGCCGCCCACCAGCAAAACGTTCGGAGCATTATTGGATGCTGCTTTGCTCTCCCTGCTGCTGTTCCCCATCTTCTATTACCTGATCTTCCGTCCTTTGATCCGCAACATCGAAGAGCGCAAACGAGCCGAGGATGATCTGCGCATCGCCGCTGTCGCTTTCGAGATCAAAGACCCCTCCATCATCACCGATGCCAATGCCAACATCATCCGCGCCAACAAGAAGTTCCTAGACAAGCTGGGCTACAGCATGGAAGAGATCGTCGGGCAGAATCCACGCATGTTCAAATCGGGGATGCATGACCAAAAGTACTATGAGCAACTTTGGAAGAGGCTGCTACAGACCGGCTCCTGGAGTGGCGAGATACGCATCAAGACCAAAGAGGGGCGCATCCTTCACCCATTCTGGCTGACCATCACCGCCATCAAGAACGAACAACAGGAAACGACCCACTACATCGGCATCTATAATTTCTAACGAACACACGCCGTTCCAAATAAAGAACTGCCATGTCCGACTACAACATATGCGTTGGCATACCCACAGTAGAAGTACTGCACCTTGGCAAACCCGTAACGATTCAACGCGAGCAGGATACCTCCGCAACGATCAGGGCAGAATATGCCATCACCGCACGGCCGTGCCCGCCGTATTGCATCCAGCCGATGCGACTGGAACAGGGAGTTGAGACCTTAGGCGAACTGGAAGTGCTGGAATACCTGAAGCGCATACGCCAAGGGGATAGCGCACTCATGCTCATTGATTCCCGCACTGCAGACTGGTATGCGAAAGGCACGATTCCCGGCGCCACCAACATCCCTTATGCGCAGAACATGGCCGGACACGCTACAGACCTGCACGGCTTAAAGAGAATACTGATCGAATCGTTCGGTGTGAAAGAAACAGACAAAGCCTACGATTTCAGCAACGCCTATACCCTTGCCATTTTCTGCAACGGCCCGTGGTGCGGGCAGACGCCGAACTACATCCGCACCCTGCTCGCTCTCGGCTACCCCGCCGCCAAACTTAAATGGTATCGCGGTGGCATGCAGGACTGGTGCTCGCTGGGTCTGACCGTCATCTGACCCTGACAAATCCCCTACCTCAAAGTAAGCAAAAAGATGTTCTCCTGCATCCGGCTCATGCCGCGCTCCCGGAAACGCGGGTTCTGCGCCAACGCATCCTCTTGCGCCAGTAGGCGTATCTCGGCGTATTTTCCGTAGAGCGCCTCGACCTCGTTCACCGACACCGCGAACGGCGGCCCCTGCATCTCCGCTTGCGGATAATCGAAGGTGACCAAGAGTATCTTCGTCGCGGGCGGCAAGATTTCCGCCAAATGGCGCGCGTAACGTTCACGCATCTCAGGCGGCAATGCCACCAACGATGCGCGGTCGTACACCGCGCTGACCTTCGCCATATCTTCCTTGCCCAAATCGAAAAAGTCTCCGCACAGGATACGGAGGCCATCCGCCTCACAGCACTCGAACTTTCCGCTGTTCGAATACGTCGGTGATCGGCCGTTCTCCTTGAAGAAATCCCGCACCGCGATGGCGCTTAGTTCCACCCCCAGCACCGTGCATCCCTGTTGGCGCAGCCACACCATATCCAGACTCTTGCCGCACAACGGAACGAACACTTCGCCGCCGGGTGAGAGAGACAAATCCTGCCAGAATCGCAACAGATACGGATTGAACTCGTTCTGGTGAAAACCGATCTCTGCCCGCTCCCAGCGCTCCAGCCAAAACTCTTTCTTCATCTTTGCACCCTCATGGTTTTGAAATGCCTTCAGCGGAAGGCGCAGGTTCAGGAATAGTCGATATCCTGCTCGCTGCCTGCATAATGATCTTGAAGCTCGGTGAGTACAGTCTTGATTTTGGTTTTGGAAAAAATCTTCTTCACGATAGTGCCTCGAAGTTCTTCCATGCGTTCACGCAAGATGGGCTGAAATTCAGGGGGAATCTTTTTCAGGAAATCGTTCCAGT
Source organism: Gallionella sp. (assembly GCA_029850565.1). Taxonomy (GTDB): domain Bacteria; phylum Pseudomonadota; class Gammaproteobacteria; order Burkholderiales; family Gallionellaceae; genus Sideroxyarcus. The sequence goes on from JARCRR010000104.1 coordinate 7,951, forward strand.
TGACCTCTACATCGGGCCGCGTTTCGCGGGCGCGGGCGATCAGATTCTCGAGTTCCCTTTGTCCCGTTCGTGCGACGATGCAACCATCGCCCGATACTGCAAAAATAACGGCAATTGAAATCGCCGCATTGGCATCAAGCTCGGAGTCCTTTACCAAGCCGTTGGAATTGTTCTTGCGCAACCATTTCGCACAATCAATGATCTTCCGGTTGCGCTTCCGATCCAGCAATTCATTTTGATAGACGGCATCCCCTGTCCAGACCGAGACGGGGTCAGCATTGCATATCTCCAGGAATATCGCCTTGAGGTTGCGCTGTTGGATGAACGCATCGTTGTCGAAATCGGAAACGTAGGCCGCATAGGGCAGTGCGGACAATTCTTTGATGTGCCGGAACCCCATCTGGAACACATATTCAGCGCCGTGCTGCAGCAGAAAAGAAAGTTTGGCTTCATTGCTGTCGGCAATGCCTGCCTGGCTAATGCCCAGCGAGATACATCCCACCGTCAGATGAAATGCGTCATGCATGCCATCTGCGGTTCTGTCATTGGTGAATTTCTTCGCGACCAGTACTGTAATCCCGCTGAGTTCGTGGAATAACGTACTCGCCGAGTCTTGATTGTCCGCGCGCTGTGCAAGCGCTTCGAGCGCTTGCACTAATTGGGGAGCACGCGCGGTGTAGCTGGTGATGTTCATCAGGAGAAAATATCCTCACCCAAACTCGGGCGTCCGCCTGTTTTGGCCGGGCCGGACGATTTGCTTGGCACTTGCTTGCGCAGGCGCAGCAACAATTCCTTGGTCGTGCGACCTATCGCATATTCATGCTCGCGTTCTTCTTCGTCCTCATGATCGTCGCCATCGTCTTCAGACCTGGTGTGCAATTCGTTCTCACCGGGTTTCCAGTCGGGAAAGATTTCAAACAACACCCGATCCCAAGCCTCTTCATTTGTTCTGGCGATCTCCAGCACAAGCGGAATCACATCGTGGTCCGAAGTTGTGCGGCCGCTTCTGTGTGCACCAAGATTATGAATGTCATTCGCGATCTCGATGATCTCCTCGGCCGCAGTCGAAAACAGCACGGCGAAAGCTGTCGTGCCCCAGTCTGTCGCCAGCGCCTCGTTGAGCAACTCCGCACGACGTTCTTCATCATCAGTGCCAAACACCACACCATGAATATGCGCGAACAACGATTCGGCCAACACCTCCGGCTCGTCTTCGATCCAATCCTCGTCCCAGGTGGCGGCGAAGTAGGCCAGACTCTCGGCCCATGCTTTGGGCGGGATCAATAACGTCGCCAGCGACATCTTGCCACCGTCGAAAGCAGACAAGTGCAGCGACGCGACATGCGGCTCCAGCGTGTTCAGCACCTCGACCACAGCCAGATCGCCAAACTTCTCGGCAGTTTCATTGATGGCATCTTCCGCATGTTCTGGCGAACCGGCCAGAACCAGTTCGGTGACCTGTTGCCGGATCGCGGGTAGATTGATGTTCTCAGACATTCTCGTCTCCGCGCGAATCGAACAGATGCTCGATGTCTTCCCCGTGCGAGGCTTGACCTTCTTCATCATCGACGTTGTTTTCCTTGTCTTCCTCTTCTTGCAGGGCATCAAGCGAATGGTCTTCATCCGTCCAGCGTTTCGGGTTCTTGAACAGGAAAGCCGTAATGATCGCCTTGCGTGCCAATTCCGGATTGGCAACGAACACCGTGGCCAAGGCATTGCCCGATTCGACATTGCTGCATGACACCATCTTCAACACCTTAGCGGCATCGCCACCGTCATATTGGCCACTTTCGTCCAACAGTCCCGGCGCATCGTCAAACACCAGATGATTGGCCAAGGCGAAACTCAATAGATTCACATCGTCGATTTCTGTGCCCTTGGCAAACTCACCGATGAGCGAATCAATGACCCGGTCATAGTTCCTTCTATCGGGTGGCTCGCCCAGCGTGTCCTCGATCTGGTAACCGAGTTCGCGCGATTGGTAAATAAATTCAGGATGGATGCTTTTCATAATTATTTTCTTTAAATAGTTGAACGGTCACTGCGCGGAAGCTCGATTCCGCAACGACTGAATAGTGAACCCCACAAACTTTTCGCCTCACTTTCA
>JARCRR010000105.1 GCA_029850565.1 Gallionella sp.
CGCTCTGGTAATTGCATTATCGCCGCACGATTGCTCGGCGAGAAGACTTTATCCGCCGCCTTTTGCCAAGACAACCATTGGAAGTTCAGGTGCTCGCGCAACGAGATTTTTACATCCATCTGTTGCGGAAGTTGCAAACCGAATACGTGTTCGGTGTTCTGAGTGACACCTGTGGGGTAACGATGCCTCCAGTGCGGATATATCTCGTAGACGTTCTGCAACTGCCAATCTTCCAGGATGAATCGCGTCGCATCCAATCCTGTTTCCTCTGCCACTTCACGGACGGCGGTCTCGCGCAGCGTCTCATCGCCATCGCGGCTGCCCGTCACCGATTGCCAATAACCGGGATGATCGGCACGTTCCAGCAAGAGTACATCGAGTGCGGAGGTATAGATGACAACCAGTACGGAGATCGGTTGCTTGTCTCGTGACATCAGGCGAAGAAGACCCAGAACGGTTTGTTTTGCAAGCGCCAGAACTCGACTGTCGCATCGAGGATGTCATCCAAGATATCGTCACCCGCATGTTCGCCGCGCAACAACAAGACATAGCCCGGCGCTTTGTTCCAGGAGAGATCGCCTAGGGCATCGGCCAGCGCATCCCAGTTGTGGCCAAACCAGTCAGGGGCCTGGATGGCTCGCGCCATCTCTGCCAACACTTCTCCCTTGCCATGCGCAGTTGCGATGTCGGCCTCGAACAAAGAAAAACCGGCACGTTGCACAGAATCATGCAAAGCATCCAAGGAACAGTTCAGGCTGTAGACACCCGCCCCGTTCACGTCTTTCAGCAGATAGCACAGATCTTCCATCAGCGCCCCTCTACGATGCGTTTGAATGACTTGTAGTGATCGGCGGTGTAGTAGCACTCCGGCAGTGCGAATGGGTCGCTGCGCAGCAGCGGGGTACCCATCGGCCTACCCCTTGCGGGTACGACACCGCACACGATGCGCCGCGCACCGCGATGCTGCACGCCCGGCGTCTTGATTGTGTACTCATGGTAATAACCGCGCGACTGTTGCGGCAGGATGCGCTCAAAGTTGCTGAACACCACGCCGTCGCGAGGATAGGGGAAGGGGCCACCCCGCTTGATGAGTTGCAGTGTCTCGTGCGCTTCCGGCGGCAGTTCGGCAGCAGCGATAGTGGAGACGACGGCAGCCTCATGCGAGTGATGATGGTTACGCGCCTGTACGAACGGCGACAAGCACAACAGCAAACCGACCAATAGCCACCACTGTGCCTGTGCCACGCGCCGCATGTTATTCCTTGGTCACTTCCACTGTGGTCTGCGTCTGTTGACGCAAACGGATATGCAGTTCGCGCAACTGCTTCTCGTCCACTGCACTCGGCGCCTGTGTCAGCAGACACTGCGCACGTTGCGTCTTGGGGAAGGCAATCACGTCACGGATGGATTCGGCACCGGTCATCATGGTGACGATACGGTCCAGACCGAAGGCTAGGCCGCCGTGAGGCGGCGCGCCGTATTGCAAGGCATCCAACAGGAAGCCGAACTTGAGTTGCGCTTCTTCTGCGCCGATGTTGAGCGCACGGAACACCTTGCTCTGCACTTCTTCTTTGTGGATACGCACAGAGCCGCCGCCGATCTCCCAGCCGTTGAGCGCCAAGTCGTAGGCCTTGGCCAAGCACTTGCCCGGATCGGTCTCGAGGAATTGCAGGTGTTCGTCTTTAGGCGAAGTGAACGGATGGTGGCAAGCATTCCAGCGCTTGGCTTCGTCGTCGTATTCAAACATGGGGAAGTCCACCACCCACAACGGCTCCCACGCCTTGCCGTTCAAGTAGCCCTTCTCGTGACCGATCTTGCTGCGCAGTGCGCCCAATGCATCGTTGACGATCTTGGTCTTGTCCGCGCCGAAGAAGATGATGTCGCCGTTCTGCGCGCCGGTGCGGGCTATGATGGTCTTCAGCGCGCCTTCATTCAGATTCTTGACGATAGGCGATTGCAAGCCAGACTCGTTCAATTGAGTGATGTCGTTGACCTTGATGTAGGCCAAACCCTTCGCACCGTAGATGGTGACGAACTTGGTGTACTCGTCGATCTCGCCGCGCGTAAACGCACCGCCGTTCGGCACGCGCAAAGCCGCCACGCGACCGTTGTCGGAGTTCGCCACACCGGCGAACACCTTGAACGCAACATCCTTGACTGCGTCGGTGACATCGGTGATCTCCAGCGTCACGCGCATATCCGGCTTGTCGGAGCCGAAGCGTCCCATCGCCTCGGCATAAGACATGCGCGGGAAGGGATTGGGCAAAGAGACATTCAATGTCTCTTTGAACACCACGCGGATCATCTCTTCCATCATCTCCATGATCTGCTCTTCGCTCAGGAACGATGTCTCGATATCCACCTGGGTGAATTCGGGTTGGCGATCGGCACGCAAGTCTTCGTCGCGGAAGCATTTGGTGATCTGGTAGTAACGGTCGAAACCCGCCACCATCAACATCTGTTTGAACAACTGCGGCGATTGCGGCAAGGCGAAGAATTCGCCCGCATGCACGCGCGACGGCACCAGGTAGTCGCGCGCACCTTCCGGTGTGGACTTGGTCAGCATCGGTGTCTCGATATCGATGAAGCCTTTGTCGTCCAAGAAACGACGGAAGGCACGCGCGGTCTTGTAACGCAGCATCATGTTGTTCTGCATCTGTGGACGGCGCAGGTCGATCACGCGATGGGTCAAGCGCACGTTCTCGGACAGGTTCTCATCGTCCAATTGGAACGGTGGCGTGACGGCCACGTTCAGCACTTCGATCTCGTGGCACAGCAACTCGATCTCGCCGCTGGGGATGTTCTTGTTCTCAGTACCTTCCGGACGGCGGCGCACGCGGCCGGTGATCTTCAGCACGTATTCGTTACGCACCGATTCGGCGATGGCAAACATATCGGCACGGTCAGGATCGCACACGATTTGGGCCAGACCTTCGCGGTCGCGCAGATCGATGAAGATCACCCCGCCGTGGTCGCGGCGGCGATGCGCCCAACCGCACAAAGTGACGGTCTGGCCTAGGTTGTTAACGTTGAGTTGTCCGCAGTAATGAGTTCGCATGATTTGAGATACAGGTGAGGATTACAAAAAAGAAAGGCTTAATTGGTTTGCTTAAGTTTGGCGACAGCTTCAGGTGTGGTCACCACGCCCATCGAGACGATGGCCTTGAAGGCAGCATCCACGCTGATGTCGAGCTCGATGGTCTCGGACTTCTTCACGTAGAAATAGAAACCGTTCACCGGGCTGGGCGTGGTCGGCACGAATACACCGACATATTCCTCCCCCGCCAACCTGCGCGTCACTTCGGCAGGCACGCTGGTCTGGAACGCCAACGACCACGACTCGGCATGAGGATAGCGCACCAACAACACTTTACCGAATGCATTGCCACTCTCGGAGAGCAGCGTATCGCTGACCTGTTTGACGCTGTTGTATATGGCATTGACGAAGGGGATGCGGCGCAACAGGTGCTCCCACCACTCCAAGAGCCGCTGACCGAACACATTGCGCACCAGCAACCCGGTACCCAGTACGACCAACACGGTGAGGATGACGCCAAGGCCCGGGATGTGAATACCGAGCAGATTATCGGGATGCCAGGCCTGTGGCAGCAACAACAGCGATTGATCCAAGATGCCGATGATGAAGCTCAACACCCACAAGGTGATGACCAGCGGAACCAAGACCAACAAACCAGTCAGCAGATATTTCTTCACGAGTGCATCCCCGCCATCGGACATGACGAACAAGCGCCAGTGTCGCAACTGTTCGACGAACTTTTGAACTGGAAACCCGGTGCGCTGAGCTGCTTGGCAAAGGTCTCCTTGCCGCAATCGGGGCACATTGCTAGCGGCGCATCGCTATACTTCTGCATCACGTCTTTTTGTGTGCCACAGCTACTGCACCGGTATTCGTAAATAGGCATTGGAGTTCCCAGATTCGGAAAGGCGCGCATTATACATTAGCCGCCCTCTCCTCGCGCCATTCCCCCCTCCCCAAACCAGAGAGCGACCAATCGCCGATAGAGAAACGGATCAATCGCAACGTAGGGAATCCAATTGCCGCCGTCATGCGCCTTACCTGACGGTTCTTGCCTTCCCGAATAGTGAGTTGAAGCCATGATGTAGGGATGCTTTGGCGGAATCGAACCGGTGGATCGCGTTGCCAAAGATTAGCTGGCTCATCCATCAGGCTGACTTGTGCCGGTAGAGTCATCCCATCCTTTAGCATCACCCCCTTTTGCAACTGGGCCAATGCCTTATAGTCCGGCACACCTTCCACCTGCACCCAGTAGGTCTTGGGCAGCTTATGCTTGGGATCGGTGATGCGATGTTGCAACTTGCCGTCATCGGTAAGTAACAACAAGCCCTCGCTATCAGTATCCAAGCGACCCGCAGGATAAACTTCGGCAACAGGAATATAATCCGCCAGCGTCGGATGCAACCCATCACGACTAAATTGACAGATCACACCATAGGGTTTGTTGAACAGCAGGACGCGACTCATCTCATATACCGCTTTTCATTATTTGCCAGCAAGTTGCCGGAAGTATACGAAGAAATTGTTATTGATTTTATTAAATGAGAAAAACATGACGACCCAAAAGATCATCTACACCTTGACCGACGAAGCACCGGCACTGGCAACCTACTCTTTACTGCCTATCGTTCAAGCCTTCACCAAGGCTGCCGGCGTTGCCGTCGAAACCAGAGACATCTCCCTCGCGGGTCGCATTCTCGCGAACTTTCCTGAACATCTGACTGCTGCCCAGAAGGTCGCAGATCAACTGACCGAGCTGGGCGAACTGACATTAAAGCCGGAAGCGAACATCATCAAGCTACCCAACGTGAGCGCGTCGCTCCCGCAGTTGAAGGCCGCAATCAAGGAACTGCAATCACAGGGATTCAAAGTCCCAGACTATCCGGATGATGCAAAAACGGATGCCGAGAAAGACATCAAAGCGCGTTACGGTAAAGTGCTCGGTAGCGCGGTTAACCCCGTACTGCGCGAAGGAAACTCCGACCGCCGCGCGGCAGCTTCGGTCAAACAATTCGCCCGCAAGCACCCGCACCGTATGGGCAAATGGGCTCCAGACTCCAAGACCCGCGTGGCACACATGACCAGCGGCGACTTCTACGGCAGCGAAAGATCGGTTACCGTTCCTGAAGCTGTTAACACCCGCATCGAGTTCGTGACTCAGGATGGCAAGGTCACCGTGCTCAAAGACAAGCTGGCACTCAAAGCGGGCGAGATCATCGACTCCGCCGTGATGAGCCGCCGCGCCCTGCGCAAGTTCTACACCGAGCAGATTGCCGCAGCCAAGAAAGAGGATGTGCTGTTGTCGCTGCACCTCAAGGCCACCATGATGAAAGTTTCCGACCCCATCATGTTCGGCCATGCCGTTTCCGTTTTCTTCAAGAATGTGTTCGACAAGCACGGCGCGCTGCTCAAAGAATTGAACGTGAACATCAACAACGGCTTCGGCGACATGGAGGCCAAGGTGTTGGCCTTGCCGGAGAACAAGCGCGCCGCCATCGTTGCCGACATCGCCGATTGTTTCAGGAACCAGCCGCCGCTGGCGATGGTGAATTCCGACAAGGGCATCACCAACCTGCATGTGCCTTCCGACGTGATCGTCGATGCCTCCATGCCGCCCATGATCCGCGACGGCGGCAAGATGTGGGGCGCCGACGGCAAGGCCTACGACACGCTGGCGATGATCCCCGACCGCTGCTACGCGGGTATCTATGTCGCCACGGTCGAGGATTGCAGGAAGAACGGCGCACTCGATCCCGCCACCATGGGTAGCGTGCCCAACGTCGGCCTGATGGCGCAGAAGGCCGAGGAATACGGCTCGCACGACAAGACCTTCGAGATGTCCGGCGACGGCGTGGTGCGCATCGTCGATGCGAACGGAAAAGTCCTGCTGGAACAGCAAGTCGAACAAGGCGACATCTTCCGTGCCTGCCAGACCAAGGACGCACCTATCCAGGATTGGGTGAAGCTCGCCGTCACGCGCGCACGCCTGTCCAACACGCCAGCCATCTTCTGGCTGGACAAAAATCGTGCGCACGATGCGCAGATCATCGCCAAGGTTGAGAAGTACCTCAAGGATCACGACACCAAAGGGCTGGACATCAAGATCATGGAGCCCTCCGATGCATGTCGTGCTTCGCTGGCGCGCATCCGCCAAGGCAAAGACACCATCTCGGTCACTGGCAACGTACTGCGCGATTACCTCACCGACTTGTTCCCCATTCTGGAACTCAACACCAGTGCAAAAATGTTGTCTATCGTTCCTCTGATGAATGGCGGCGGCATGTTCGAGACCGGCGCTGGCGGTTCAGCCCCCAAGCATGTGCAACAGTTCGTACAGGAGAACTGCCTGCGTTGGGATTCGCTGGGTGAGTTCTTGGCATTGGGCGTATCGCTGGAACACCTTGCGCAGAAATTCAACAACGCCAAGGCACAGGTGTTGGCGGATACGCTAGACC
>JARCRR010000106.1 GCA_029850565.1 Gallionella sp.
GAACATCATCACCGCCGTGGCGCACGGGCACGAGGCCGCAGTATCCATCGATCGTCTGCTCAACGGTGAAGACGTGAGCCGTCGCCCATCGCCTATGACCAACCTGATGTCGCAAAAGATGGGCATCCACGAGTGGATATACCGCAACGCGGTGTCCAACGACGTGCGCTTCAAAGTGCCTTGGGCTGCGGCGGAAACGGCACTGGCCAGCATCAAGATCGAGGTCGAGTTGGGCTTCGATGCCGCCACCGCGTTCAAAGAAGCCAGCCGCTGTCTGAATTGCGATGTGCAGACCGTGTTCAACCGCGGCACCTGCATCGAGTGCGACGCCTGTGTGGACATCTGCCCGATGGACTGCATCACCTTCACCGATAACGGCGACGAGGCCGACCTGCGCACCCGCCTGAAAGCACCCGCGACTCACACGACACAAGACCTGTATGTGTCGGCCGAACTGAAGACGGGGCGCGTGATGGTGAAAGACGAAGACGTGTGCCTGCATTGCGGCCTGTGCGCCGAGCGCTGCCCCACGGGCGCCTGGGACATGCAGAAGTTCCTGCTCAACACCGCGCAGGCGGGGGCACGCTGTCGCGACACTCCTTCACCCGCAACCAACGATTCCGCAGCGGAGGCGGTATGAAACGCATAGCAGCCATCAATGATTTCGTCATCAAGTTCGCCAACGTGAACGGCTCCGGTTCGGCATCCGCCAACGAGTTGTTCGCCAAGGCGGTGATGCGCATGGGCGTGCCGGTGAGCCCGCGCAACATCTTCCCCAGCAACATCCAGGGCATGCCGACATGGTACGAGGCGCGCGTGTGCGAAAAGGGCTACCACGGCAGGCGCGGCGGCGTGGACATGATGGTGGCGATGAACCCGCAGACATGGGATACCGACATCGCCGAGATTTCGCCCGGCGGTTACCTGTTATACGACAGCACGCGCCCCCTGCCCGCCAGCCGCTTCCGCGACGACGTGCTCACCATCGGCGTACCGCTCACCGACATCGCCAACAACGCCTACACCGATCCGCGCCAGCGCCAGTTGTTCAAGAACATCATCTACGTGGGCGCGCTCTCGGTGCTGCTGGATGTGGATGCGGAGGTGTTCGATAGACTTTTTGCGGAGCAGTACAAAGGCAAAGGTAAAGAACGCTTGTTGGAATCCAATGTGCAGGCGCTGCATCTCGGACGCGACTACGTGAAACAGCACTTGCAAGCGCCGCTGGGCATCCGTGTGCAGCGCGCTGACAACGTGGGCGACCAGATATTCACCGACGGCAATAGCGCCGCCGCACTGGGATTGGTGTATGGCGGTGCGACAGTGGCCGCGTGGTATCCCATCACGCCGTCCACTTCCATCCCCGAGATGTTCGCAAAATACTGCGAGAAGTTCCGCGTCGACCCAGACAGCGGCCAGCATCGTTTCGCCATCGTGCAGGCGGAAGACGAGTTGGCTTCCATCGGCATGGTGGTGGGCGCAGGGTGGAACGGCGCGCGCGCCTTCACCGCCACCTCGGGGCCGGGCATCTCGCTGATGACCGAGTTCATCGGCCTCGCTTACTTCGCCGAGATACCGGTCACCATCGTCAACGTGCAACGCGGCGGACCTTCTACCGGCATGCCGACAAAGACACAGCAATCCGACCTGTTGGCGTGCGCTTACGCCTCGCATGGCGATACCAAGCATGTGCTGCTGTTCCCGCAAGACCCGCACGAGTGTTTCACCCATTCAGCCGCAGCGTTGGACTTGGCCGAACGCTTGCAGACACCTATCTTCGTGATGACCGACTTGGACATCGGCATGAACCAGCGCCTGTGCAAACCCTTTGTGTGGGACGACAGCAAGGAATATGACCGCGGCAAAGTGATGAACGCCGAAGAGCTGGAAGCGGGCAAGAGCTTTGGCCGTTACAAAGATGTGGATGGCGACGGTATCCCGTGGCGCACCTTACCCGGCACCCATCCGACCAAGGGGGCGTTCTTCTCGCGCGGCACTTCGCGCAATCCGCAGGCCATGTATTCCGAGGCCGGGCCGGACTACATCTACAACATGGAACGTTTGCTGCGCAAATTCAAGACAGCGGAGGATTTGGTGCCTCAGCCGATCTTCCGCAAAGCGAGCGCGCCGACCAAGCTGGGGGTGATCTACTACGGCTCCACTACACCGGCGATGCGCGAAGCGCTGGATGTATTGGAAAGGAACGGCGACCACCTCGATGCGATGCGGTTGTGCGCCTTCCCCTTCCCCGATTCGGTGAGAAAGTTCATCGCGGAGCACGACAAGCTGTTCGTGGTGGAACAGAACCGCGACGCCCAGATGCGCACCATGCTCATCAACGAGCTTGAGATCGACCCGGCGAAACTGGTGCGCGTGTTGCACTACGACGGCACCCCGATCACCGCACGCTTCATCATCAGCACCATCCACGACTGTGTGCATAAGGAGGTCGCATGACCTACATCGCCAAACCCAAGATGCATCACCCGACCTTGCAGACCAACAAGGTCGGCTACACGCGGCGCGATTACGAGGGACGCATCTCCACGCTGTGTGCCGGTTGCGGTCACGACTCGATTTCGGCGGCCGTCATCCAGGCGTGCTGGGAACTCGACATCGAACCGCACCGCGTGGCGAAACTCTCCGGCATCGGTTGCAGTTCCAAGACGACGGATTATTTTCTTGGCGCCTCGCACGGCTTCAACACGGTGCACGGCCGCATGCCCTCGGTGCTGACCGGCGCCAATCTGGCCAACCGCGACCTGCTGTATCTTGGCGTATCGGGCGACGGGGATTCGGCCTCCATCGGCCTGGGTCAGTTCGCCAATGCCATGCGGCGTTGCGTGCGCATGGCCTACATCGTGGAGAACAACGGCGTGTACGGACTGACCAAAGGCCAGTTTTCGGCCACCGCGGACCGCGGCGCCAAGAACAAGAAGGGATTCGTCAACAACGACAATCCGATCGATCTGGTGGGCATCGCGCTGCAACTGGGCGCCACCTACGTGGCGCGCAGCTTCTCGGGCGACAAGGCGCAACTCATACCGCTCATCAAAGGCGCAATGGCGCACGGCGGCGCGGCCTTCATCGATGTCATCAGCCCCTGTGTCACTTTCAACAACCACGGCGGCAGCACCAAGAGTTACGACTACGTGCGCGCGCACAACGAGGCGGTGAGCCGCATCGACTTCATCACCCCGGGCAGCGAGATCACCGCCGAATACGCTCCGGGTGAAGTGGTGGATGTACAGCAACACGACGGCTCTGTGTTGCGGCTGCGCAAACTGCATGAGGACTACGACCCCACCGACCGCGATGCCGCCATGAGTTATATGCACGCCCACGCGGCGCGCGGCGAGGTGGTGACGGGCCTGCTCTATCTGGACGCGCTGGCCACCGACCTGCATACCTCGCTCAATACCTGCGAGCAACCATTGAACACGATGGGTGCGCAACTGCTGTGCCCGGGCTCCCAAGCGCTGGACAAGATCAATGACGCATTGCGTTGAACACTCACACCAGGAGACAGCCATGACCGAACGCACCGTATTCCAATCGATATCGCAGCGCCATGTCGTCAGCGTCATACCGACGGCCACAGTGTTCACCGCCGCGACCGTGATGACACGCGCCAATTGCGGCAGCGTGCTCATCATCGATGCCGGCAGCACGCTACTGGGCATCGTCACCGAGCGCGACATGATGACCCGGGTGCTGGCCAAATCACTCGACCCGCAGACCACCACGGTGGCCGACATCATGACGCGCAACCCGCACTGCGTCCTGCCCGAAACCAAAGTGACCGATGCCGTGTTGATGATGATAGAGCGCGGCTTCAGACACCTCCCCATCGTCAATCATGCCAACAAGATATTGGGGGTGTTCTCCGCGCGCGATGCCATGCCGCAAGAGATGCAGGCAGCGGAAAGTCTGGCTGAGTTCAACGACAAGATGAATGATGCGCTGGGCTAGCAAAAATATTGTGATGGCTGACAGCCAACCTTCGACCATCACGAGTACGACAGGGTTTAGAACTCGAAGCCAGAAAGCCGCCTATCACTATAAGCTCCTTCGTGGACAGAGCAGTCGCGCAAGTCTTTGTAGATTTGTTAAAAACCGGCTGAATAGAGGTATGTGTGCAACGTACCTACACTAGCGAATTCTTGCCTTTCTGGCTTTATTGATTTTGTGGCGCTCTAACATACGTAGTCCTACGAATGTCAGCCAACCGATAAATACCAAGGCTATGGAAAACATACCGTAGGCGATTGGCCAAGGCGTTCCTTGGGTCATCATCGAATACTCAGACATGCCCCCGATACCCGCAATCACGTTGAGTGGCATAAAGACGACACTGAGAACAGTGAGCCGCTTGATGTCTTTATTCTGATTGATATTGATCGAGCTATCGGTAGCGTCCATCAAGAAGTTGATCTTGGTGAACAGGAACGTAGTGTGTCCATCTAGCGATTCGATATCCAACAATATCTCGCGAACTTCCTCGTGTTGCGGGTGTGATAGGATTTTTGCCCGCAGCATGAAAGATAAAGCACGACGGGTATCCAGTACGTTCCCGCGCACACGACCGTTCAGGTCTTCCTCTTCCGAAATCGCGGAAAGAATCACCGATGCATCGTCATCGCTAATATGCGACTTGTATACTTGTCGGCCGATCTCAGCCAATTTGGCATATACGTCTTCCAGCGCATTGGACGAGTACTCCACATCCGCAGCATATAGATCGAGCAGCACATCTTTGGCATCCGATATGATCACCGATTGTGCCTTCGCGCGTAATCGCTGCAACCTAAAAACGGGGAGTTCGTCATTTCTGACGGAGAAAAGAATTCCATTGTGGAGGACGAGCCCTACGGGAACGTTGCGCGACTCATCTTCTCGATCGAGCAAAAAGTTGGAGTGCAAATGCACTTCCCCGTTTTCTTCTTCGTAGAATCGTGCACCCGTATACAGATCGGTTAGATCCCTTGGGCTAGGCAGATTTACACCAAATATCTCTTTGATTAAGGAAATCTGAGGTTCTTCTGGTGCGACGATATCAATCCAGATTGGTTTTGATTTTATTAAGTCTTCGCGGCTAGAAATGGGAATCTGGCGGAAACGACCTTCGTGAATTTCAAATACACGGAATGTATTGGCATTCTCTGTGGGTTTGTAGTCTGACACTAGCTCAACCCGTACAGCATCGTCCAAGACAAGGAGTATTCCTTCCTTGCGCTCATCCCGTAGCAAATTCCAAATAAAGTTTCGATTTTCTTCTGGCAACACTTCAATAAGTTTTGCCAATGTGGATGCGTTCATCTGCTCAAGCAATGAATTCAGCTCAGCAAGATTCTGTTTGTGTACCAGGGTCTCGACCAAATCATGACGTTGCATTTCCTGTCGCTGGACAACATCCTCTACCAACTTGTGTTTTTGGAGGAGCTTGTTTACCTGAGCCAAAACATCATGGTCGATTTGGGAAGGGCGCTGTTTTTCCATGTTTTATCAAGGGCCCATTAGGGACTAATGCAATTAGGGTGTGACAGTTTAAAACAATCGCTCAGGCGTTAGACGTAAATTGAATGATAACCATCGACCTCCCGTCGGAGTTGCCACCATTGTCACGTCGTATCGGCGTGAATTTGTAGCCAGGAATTTAATCAAATGACCGCATTGGGGCGGCGGTTGTCACGGATGACAACGGATTGGACTCAGCCAGCTACAGCCAGTTCAAGTGGCGGCATGGGGAGCAGGATGGATCCGGTGCGACCGTTCTATCGCAGGTCGCAGCAGATGCAGGCAGCGAAAAAGCTAGGAAGGAAGCAGGCGGCAGTAGCAATACACGAATGGTTGCACCTTGCCGGACGGTGTGTGGTGTTGTTCGGTGCAATGAACCAGCAATTTGAATGATTCCCCGAATTGTTCATGCAACTCATCAGACCGGTATCGCATCACCGGCAAACCGCTGCATTCCAGCGGCCCATTCTCAGCGAAAGCAGCGACGATGACATGACCACCCGCTTTGACCGAGCGGAACACGGTATCCACGTAGGCGGCGCGTTGTTCCGGTGTGGTCAGAAAATGGAACACGGCACGGTCATGCCAGATGTCATATCGTTTTGCGGGCAAATCGACTTCGGTGATGTCCGCATCGATCCAGCGCACTTTCTTCTCTTCATCGCCGAGCCGTTTACGTGAAGTGTCCAATGCAACTTTGGAGAGATCGAGCACCGTCAGATCGGTATAGCCTTCGGCAAGCAGGTCGTCCACCAGTGTGGAAGCTCCGCCGCCCACATCGATGATGCCCGCATCTCTGCCTGCCCCGGTGGACCGAATGAGGTCCAGCGAGAGATCGGCATGTTCCTGAAACCAACTGACCGAGTCGGTCGGCTTGGTAGTGTAGACTTTTTCCCAGTGGTCTTTGGATCGCATGTACGGCTCCTCTTGAAGTTTTACACCCAATCTTTGGGCACAAGATACTTGTCGTACAACTCGGCTTCCGGCGTGCCTGCCTCCGGATGCCAGTCGTAGCGCCATTTCACCAGCGGCGGCATGGAGAGCAGGATGGATTCGGTGCGGCCGTTCGATTGCAGACCAAAGATGGTGCCGCGGTCGATGACCAGATTGAATTCGACATAGCGTCCGCGACGATAGAGTTGGAAGTCGCGCTCACGTTCGCCGTAAGGTGTGTCCATGCGCTTCTCCAGCAACGGCACATAAGCCGAGAGGTAATGGTCTCCGACGCTTTGCTGGATGGCGAATGCGGATTCGAAGTTCGGCTCACTCAGATCGTCGAAGAAGATACCGCCCACACCGCGCGGTTCGTTGCGGTGTTTGAGGAAGAAGTATTCGTCGCACCATTTCTTGTAGCGCGCGTGATGGTCGCCGTTGAACGGGGCAAGCGAGTTCTTGCAGATCTGGTGGAAGTGCTGCGCGTCCTCCTCGAAGCCGTAGTAGGGTGTGAGGTCCATGCCGCCGCCGAACCAGAACACTTTCTCGCCGTTGGGTTTGTGTGCCATGAACATGCGCACGTTGGCATGCGAGGTCGGTGCGTAAGGGTTGCGCGGATGCATCACCAGCGATACCCCCATCGCCTCCCAACTGCAGCCGGCCAGCTCGGGGCGGTGCGCGGTAGCCGAGGCGGGCATCTTGTCGCCCTGTACATGCGAGAAAGCCACACCGCCGCGTTCCAGCACGTTGCCTTCTTCGATGATGCAACTGATGCCCTCACCTTTGCCGATGCCGCCACTGCCAGTGGCGCGCGTCCATTTGTCGCGCAAGAACTTCTTGCCGTCGACTTGCTCGAGGCGATCGACGATGAGTTCTTGCAATTGCAGCAGGTATTGTTTGACGGGGCTTGAATCGATGTCGCTCATATTCTCTCCGGTGGCTTCGTCATTCCGGCGCAGGCCGGAATCCAGTCAATCAAAAGCGCCTCCGCATCACGGAGACAAAACCAACTGCTTGTTTGATAAAAACGCTGGATTCCGGCCTGCGCCGGAATGACGGGTTTAAAAATTATTTGCGCACGATTCTATCATCCGACCACGCGCGAATCGTCGATGGTTGCTTGCGTTCACCCACTTTACCCCGTAGTACCCACACTTTTTTTCCGAATAATCTATGGCACTCGGCATAGGTCTTTGCGGGGCGCTGTCCGCTGCGGTTCGCACTGGTGGACACCAATGCGCTCCCTGCACTGCGGCATAGTCGCTTGGCAAAGGGGTGGGCGGTGAGCCGGACGGCCAGCGTGTCGTGGGTGCCGCGCAACCAACGCGGCGCAAACTCTCTGACAGGCATCAGGTAAGTGACTGCCTGTGCGCCATCGTTCTGCAACTTGGCTTGCTCAATCAAGGTGAGCGGCCTCAGATAGCGGGCAACCTGATGGTAATGCGACGCAATGAGAATGAGGCCTTTGCGTTGCGGGCGTTGCTTCAGTTTGAGGATGCGTTGCACGGCATTACGATTGCCGGGATCACAACCCAAGCCATAACATGACTCGGTAGGGTAGGCGATGAGACCGCCACGCTTGAGGTGCGCGGCAAGTAATCGGGCGGTAGGAATCGAACGATGCAAGAGCGCCTCTCGGTAATCTCCCTCACCGCATTCGACACCCTCTCCCGGAAGGCAAGGGCTGGGGTGAGGGTGCTTTTATTTACGGCCAATCGCGCGATAGCCGATATCTCGTCGCATCTGTGCCCCATCGAAGTGGATGGTGTCGGCAAATTCGTAGGCACGGTTCTGCGCCTGCTTCACCATGTCGCCCAGCGCGACCACACACAGCACGCGACCGCCGCTGGTGACGACCTTGCCATCCTGCATGGCGGTACCGGCATGGAACACGTGCGCATCTTCGAGTTGCTTGGGCAGCCCGGTGATGACATCGCCTTTGCGCGGTGTATCGGGATAGTTCGCGGCAGCCATCACTACACCCAAGGCGGTGCGTCTGTCCCACTCCGCCTCTACCTTATCCAGCGTGCCGTCGATGGCGTGCTCGACGATGGTGGCAAAGTCGCTCTTCAGACGCAACATGATGGGCTGCGTCTCGGGATCACCCATGCGACAGTTGAACTCCAACACTTTCAAACCACCATCGGGAGAGATCATCAGACCCGCATACAAAAAGCCGGTATAGGTGATGCCTTCGGACTCCATGCCGCGCACGACGGGCTGGATGACTTCGCGCAATACCTTCGCATGGATGGTAGGTGTGACCACGGGGGCCGGGGAGTACGCACCCATGCCGCCGGTGTTGGGGCCTTGGTCATTGTCCAACAGACGCTTGTGATCCTGGCTGGTCGCCATCGCCAACACGTTTCTGCCGTCGACCATCACGATGAAGCTCGCTTCCTCACCCGCGAGGAACTCTTCGATAACGACGCGCGCACCGGCATCACCCAGCTTGTTGTCGGACAACATCATGTCGATGGCATCGAACGCTTCTTGTTTCGACATCGCCACGACTACGCCCTTGCCCGCCGCCAGACCATCTGCCTTGATGACGATAGGTGCGCCATGCTTTTCAACGTAGGCTTTTGCGGGAGCGATCTCGCTGAACGTCTCGAAGAACGCGGTGGGAATGTTGTGGCGCGTCATGAAACGCTTGGCGAAATCCTTGGAGGATTCCAACTGCGCCGCCGCCTTGGTCGGGCCGAATATCTTCAACCCTGCTGCACGGAACGCATCCACCACACCCGCTGCCAGAGGCGCTTCCGGGCCGACGACCGTGAGTTCGATGTTCTCGCGCTTAACGAACTCGATAAGGTCCGGTATTGAAGAAATCGCGACGTTCTCCACGCCGTCTTCCAACGCCGTACCCGCATTGCCCGGTGCAACGTACACCTTCTGCACTTTAACGCCCTGCGCCAAGCGCCATGCCAGCGCGTGCTCGCGACCGCCGTTACCGATGACTAGAATCTTCATAACTACCTCAATGCGTACTTGCAAACCAAACAAACAGGGGGGGTACACGTGCTGCCAGAAGAAAACTGTAATGTGCCAGTCACTTCTTAAACAAAAACTGGGGCGGCAAAATGCGCGAGTTAATACATTTCCTTGGACTTCTTATCATTCTTATCATTATTTTGAAAATACTAAAATAATGTTGAAGGCAACGACTCGTCGATTTCCTTCCCCTTTCAACAAGGGAAAGGAAATAAGGCTTAATGCCTGAAGTGACGGAAGCCCGTAAACACCATCGCCAAGCCATGTTCGTCTGCCGCAGCGATGACTTCTTCGTCACGCATCGAGCCGCCCGGCTGGATGACGGCCTTGGCACCGGCTTGCGCCAGCACGTCGATGCCGTCGCGGAACGGGAAGAAGGCATCAGAGGACACGACGGAATCCACCAAGCTCAGCCCGGCGTTCTGCGCCTTGATGCTGGCGATGCGGGTGGAATCCACACGACTCATCTGGCCTGCGCCCACGCCCAATGTCTGGCCGCCCTTGCAGAACACGATGGCATTCGATTTCACATACTTCGCCACGCGCCATGCAAACAACAGGTCAGTGAGCTGCTGCTGGGTCGGTTGCACCTTGCTCACGATCTTGAGTTGCGACTGTTGCACATTGAGCGCATCCGGTGATTGCACCAGCAGACCGCCGCTCACGCGCTTGAAGTCGAATTGGTTGTGCGCGTTGGACAGCGGCACGGTGAGTACGCGCACGTTCTGCTTGGCGGCGGTGACTTTCAATGCCGCTTCGGTCGCGCTCGGTGCGATGATGAGTTCGACGAACTGGTTGGCGGTGATCTGCGCGGCAGAGGCTTCATCCAACTCGCGGTTGAAGGCGATGATGCCGCCGAATGCGGAAGTGGTGTCGGTCGCATAGGCCAGCTTGTATGCGTTCAGTGGTGTGTCCGCAATGGCCACGCCGCAGGGGTTGGCATGCTTGACGATGGCGCATGCTGGCGCATCGAATGTCTTCACCAACTCCCATGCCGCATCGGCGTCGCCGATGTTGTTGTAGGAGAGTTCCTTGCCCTGCAATTGTGTGTAGTCGGAGATACCGCCCTTGACCGGATTCAGGTCACGGTAGAACGCGGCATGTTGATGCGGGTTTTCACCGTAGCGCATGTCTTGCACCTTGGCGAAGTTGAAGTTGATCTGTGCGGGGAACTCACTCTTAGCCCCATCGCTGTTGATGGCGGTGAGGTAGTTGCTGATCATGCTGTCGTAGGCGGCGGTGTGCGAGAAGGCTTTCTTGGCCAGATCGAAACGGGTCGCGTCGCTCACAGCACCCTTGTTGGTCTGCATCTCGGCCAACACATC
>JARCRR010000107.1 GCA_029850565.1 Gallionella sp.
TCAGCGCCAGGGTCAGCATGATCGCGATACCGACGATGGCCGCCTCGCGTCGGCCCAAGGCGAACCACACCAAGGCGACCACGGCGAATGTCGCGAAGAACAGCTTCTTGATGAGCTTCATCGCTTTGTCGTTGGCCGTCTCGCCATAGTTGCGCGTGATGGTCACTTTCACGTCATCGGGGATCACACTGCCCTTGAGTTCATCCACACGCAGCAGGAGTTTCTCCGCGACTTCCACCGCGTTCTCGCCCGGTTTCTTGGTGATGCTCACGGTCACTGCGCTGAATTCGCCCTGCGCTTGAATACCTTTGTCGCCCGCCGCCCCGCCTGTTCCCATCCAGACATAATTGGATGGCAACTCGGCCTCGTCGCGTACCTGCGCCACATCATGCAGGAACACCGGCTTGCCTTCGAACGTACCGACGACCAGTTGGCGCACTTCGCCTGCATCACTCAAGAAGTTGTTGGTCTGCACCAGCACTTCGCGGTTCTTCTGCACCAGATTGCCCGCGCTTTGCGACACGTTGGCCGCTTGCAATGCCGCGCGCACCTCCTGCAGCGATATCTGGTAGGCACTCAACGCTTCCGGGTTCAACAAGACACGCACCGCACGCTGGCTCGCCCCCAGTGTCGCCACTTCGCGCGTACCCTTCACACGTTTCAATTCCGCCTCGATGGCGTGGGCCACCTGCGTCAACGCCAGGCTTCCGCCTGCCGATTCTTCGCGCCACAGTGTCAGCGCCATGATCGGCACATCATCGATACCGCGCGCCTTGATGATGGGCTGCATCACACCCAGCGTGGGCGGCAACCAATCCGCATGGGAGTTGATCACGTCATAGAGTTTCACCAACGAAGGGACGTGTTCCTCGCCCACCTTGAATTGCACCGTGATGACCGACATGCCGGGTTGAGACGCCGAGTAGACGTGATCCACGCCCGCGATCTGCGACAACACCTGTTCGGCCGGCGTAGATACGGTGCGTGCCACATCGTCTGCCGATGCGCCCGGGTAGGCGATCATCACGTTCGCCATGGTCACGTTGATCTGCGGCTCTTCCTCGCGCGGCGTCACTGCCACGGCGAACACACCCAGCAACACTGCCACCAAGGCCAGCAGCGGCGTCATCTGCGAATGCAGGAAGATGCGGGCGATACGCCCGGAGATGCCCATCATTTCTTCACCGCCATGCCAGCTTTGACGGGATCGGTGGCCACGCGCTCGCCTGCCGTCAATCCGGCCAACACTTCGACCTCGCCTTTTTCGGTGGCCTCACCCAAGCGCACTTGGCGCAGGCGCGGCTGATTCTTGTCATCCATCACGTACACCGCCACCACTTCGCTGCGGCGCAACACGGCAGAGGCCGGGATCAACAACTTCTTCTCTTTGCCCACCACGAAATGGGTGCGCACGAACATGCCGGGGTAGATGCCTTTCTCGTTGGCGGGCAGATTCACGCGCACCTGTGTGCTGTGCGTGCGCGGATCGGCGGAAGGTTGCACCGTCACACTCGCCACCTTGAGCCAGCGGTTCAGTTCCGGCACTTCGACTCTGGCTGAAGGACGCTGGCCGATCTCGGCCAGTTTGTATTGAGGAACGTTCGCGATGATACGCAGCTCGGAGGGATCGAAACCTGTCATCAACGGCTTGCCCACAGTGACCATCTCTCCCATCTCCACCATGCGTGCCGACACCACACCCGCGTAGGGCGCGACCACCGAGGTGTAACTCTTCGCCAGGGCGGATTGTTGTGCCCCAGCCGCGCTGGCTTTGGATTGGGCTTCCGCCATGTCGTAATCCGCCTTGGCCTTATCCAAAGCGGCTTGGCTGATGAACTTCTGCGCGAACAACTGTTGCGAACGCTCGTAATTCAAACGGGCGTTGCTCAGCGCGGCTTGCGACTGCGCCAATTGCGCATTGCTGCCCGCAACGGCCTGATTGGCTTCGCTCTCGTCGATACGCAAGATGACCTGACCTTTGCTCACGCGGTCTCCCACATCGAACAACACTGCCTTCACGCGACCGGAGATCTGCGCGGACACCGTCGCTTGGTGAGTCGCCTCGACCACACCGTCCACACTATAAGTCTGCTCCACTTCACGGAACTGCACCGCAGCGGTCGCCGCAGGCTCCGCCGCGTGAACGGAAGCCATCAATGAAAATCCTATCAAAATACCCAGATTTCGTTTCATAGCACACCAGCGAAAAAGTTAAGGACGCGCATATTAGCGATTTCTAATATTCAATGCAAGCACCAAAAAAGCAAAAGGGCGCCTTACGCACCCTCTCGCTCAACACATTGATTTTTCGCAAATCCGAATCAAACTGTACAGAACACATCCCGCATCATCCCCACCAGTTTGACGGTGCGCGGATCGTTGATGCGGTAGTACACGCGGTTGGCGTCTTTTGTGGTGACCAACACGCCTTTGTCACGCAGGATGGCAAGGTGTTGGGAGATGTTGCTTTGGGTGGTGCCGACCTGATCGACGATGTCCTGCACACTCAGCTCGCCTGCCGCCAATACACACAGGATCTTCAATCGCAACGGATGCGCCATGGCTTTCATGGATTCCGCGGCCAGTATGATGTCTTCTTCTTTGTCGATCAGTTTTTTGCTCATAAGCTCCTCTGAATGTCCCGCTTCGCTCCCCTATCCAACTTTCCCCCGATGCCCTCTCCTCAATCCTCTCCCGCAAGCGGGAGAGGAGGCGAACGTAAAAGGCAATCCCCCAATTCTGGCGGGAGAAAGAACGAACGAGAAAAGCAATGCTCAAACCCTGCGCGCTGATGTCCGCTAGCGAAATCGGCTAAAATCACAAACTAATGAATTAGTGATTCCTTATTTTGATAGTTTAAAAGAGAAAAAGCCAGTATGACCAACCGTTCTACTCCGACAATCAAGCCCGTCCTCCTGCTCATCCTGGACGGCTTCGGCTATCGCGAAGATGCCGACTTCAACG
Organism: Gallionella sp.; assembly: GCA_029850565.1. Lineage (GTDB taxonomy): Bacteria > Pseudomonadota > Gammaproteobacteria > Burkholderiales > Gallionellaceae > Sideroxyarcus. The sequence continues at coordinate 2,965 of JARCRR010000107.1, forward strand.
CCGTTGCCCATGCGCGCAAGCCAAACTGGGACAAGCTGTGGAACACCTATCCGCACACCCTCATCCACACCTCCGAACTGCATGTCGGTCTGCCTAACGGGCAGATGGGCAACTCGGAAGTCGGTCACTTGAACATCGGCGCAGGCCGCGTCGTTTATCAGGATCTGACCAAAGTCGACCTCGCCATCGAGAACGGCAGTTTCTACAGCAACCCCGCGCTGGTACAAGCGGTGGAGAGCGCGAAACAAGGCGGCAAAGCACTGCACATCATGGGACTGCTATCCGCCGGCGGCGTGCATAGCCACGAAGCGCACATCCATGCGATGGTGGAACTGGCCGTGCGCGCAGGATTGAAAAAGATATTCGTCCACGCCTTCCTTGATGGACGCGATACGCCACCGCGCAGTGCGGCTGGATCACTTCAGGCGTTACAAGACAAATGCACCCGGCTCGGTGCGGGGCGCATCGCCAGCATCATCGGTCGTTTCTTTGCGATGGATCGCGACAATCGCTGGGACCGTGTGCAGATCGCTTACGACTTGCTGACCTCAGGCACAGCCCCGTTCAGCGCAACTTCTGCCCAAGCCGGCCTGGAGGCTGCCTATGCGCGTGGCGAGAACGATGAGTTCGTGCAAGCTACCCTCATCGGCGAACCTGCCGCGATGCAGGACGGCGACGCAGTGGTATTCATGAACTTCCGTGCCGACCGTGCGCGCGAGATTAGCCGCGCCTTGACCGACGACGGGTTCAGCGGCTTCACCCGTTCACGCTTCCCCAAATTGTCGAACTACACCACTTTGAGCAGCTACGGTGAAGACTTCCATTACCCCTGCGCCTACACCGCGGACAGCATCCAGAATGGTTTTGGCGAATACCTTTCCAATCTGGGTTTGAAGCAACTGCGCATCGCGGAGACGGAGAAATACGCCCACGTCACTTACTTCCTTAACGGCGGCAAAGAGCAGCCTTATGCAGGCGAAGACCGCGTGCTGGTGCCCTCGCCCAAGGTTGCCACCTACGATCTGAAGCCGGAGATGAGTGCGTTCGAGGTGACCGACAAACTGGAGGCCGCCATCCGCAGCAAGCAATACCAGGCCATCCTATGCAACTATGCGAACGGCGACATGGTGGGCCACAGCGGCATTATGGAAGCGGCGGTACAAGCCGTGGAAGCCTTGGACACCTGTATCGGTCGCGTGGTGAACGCGATGCTGGAAAGTGGTGGCGAGGTACTCATCACTGCCGATCACGGCAACGCTGAACAGATGATAGACCGCACCACCAACCAGGCGCACACCGCCCACACACTCAACCTTGTGCCCTTCCTCTACATCGGGCGCAAAGCCGAAATGGCGGAAATCGGCACAGGCGCTTTGCAAGATGTCGCACCCACTTTGCTGGCGATGATGGGACTGCCGCAACCCGCCGAAATGACGGGAAAACCGCTCATTCGTCTTTTGTAAAAGCAGCCACGGATGCTCACGGATAAACCCAAGGCGGATTGGTTGATGCTCAGCCATTCATTCTTCCGTTCGTGAACAATACAAAGTATTTATCCGTGTCCATCCGTTTCCATCCGTGGCTTGTTGTACTTACACTCTCGCTACCCTTCTTTTTAGCAAGCACGGCACACGCCAATAAACAAGACGATCTGGACAAACTCCGCCAGCGCATCTCCTCCTTACAAAAGGATTTCGAGAAAGCCAACGAATCCAAAGCCGAGGTTGCCGACGATCTGCGCGAATCCGAACGTGCCATCAGCGACAGCAACCGTGCGCTCGAACAATTGGCGCAGCAACAGCGGACAGCCAAGAAAGACCTGGCCGCATTGCAACAGCGAGCGGGCGCCTTGCGCGGCGACATGCGCGAGCAACAGACCTTGCTGGGACGGTTGCTCTATCAGCAATATATCGGAGGGGGCGACCGTGACTATTTAAAACTGTTGCTCAATGACATCGACGCCAATCAACTCGCGCGCGATCTTCAGTACTACCAGTACATTGCGCGCAGTCGCGCCGACACGATGAAGTCCATCCGTAGCAATTTGGACAAGCTGCGCGAAATCACCGCAGAAGTGCGCGCCAAAAGTGAAGAGGTCGCGGCCCTGCAAGCCGAGGAACTGAAAGGGTTGCAGAAGTTGGAACGCGACAAGCATGCGCGCCAGCAGACGCTGAACAAGATTGCAATGCAACTCAAGCAACAGCGCCGCGAGATCGGACGGTTGCAGCGCAACGAGAGCCATCTGTCGCAGTTGGTGGAGAAACTGGCACACATGCTGCCGAACATCGATGGCAAACCCTTCAAGTCCCTCCAAGGCAAGCTCGCTTTGCCCGTGAACGGTAAGCGAACGAACAAGTTCGGTGTGCGCCGGGCCGAGAACAACCTGATGTGGACGGGTTGGTTCTTGCGTGCGCCTACCAACCAATCGGTGAAAGCGGTGGCGGGGGGGAGGGTCGTGTATGCCGACTGGCTGCGCGGCTTCGGCAACCTGCTCATCATCGATCACGGGCAAGGTTATATGAGCCTCTACGGGAACAACGAGACGCTCTACAAACAGGTCGGCGATAACATACATGCCGGAGACATCGTCGCCACCGTGGGCAACAGCGGCGGTAATGAGGATTCGGGTTTATACTTCGAAATTCGGCATCAAGGCAAAGCCTTCGATCCCTTGCGCTGGGTGTCATTGAAG
>JARCRR010000108.1 GCA_029850565.1 Gallionella sp.
GAGTTGCGGGTCGAACGGGATGCGGAAGATGCGCGACAGGCTGCCGATCAGCCACAGCATGTCCTGCCCGGTGTAGTGCATTGCGCGTCCCCTCGCCTTGTTGATTTATTAGTTGAGCACTGGTTCGTCTGTTTCGTGCCCGGAGGGGAAACAATCTTCACTAAATGTTACTTAACTCACCAATTGCACACCCACACTCCTAGGTGTGTTTCCTTATTTTGCTATGGCGTGCTGCGCTTGCATACCTAGCAGAACTACTAGGTACGCAAGCCTCAAGAGAGAACAAAATGTGAATATCCATATGGTTTATTAGGCTTAATTGGAAGCAGATCATCCGTCTTACACTTACATATGGTTGTCTGTTATTTGGGATCGTTGATGCTCTTTTGAATATTTGGCTTGCCAAATTGTGTACGTGCCTAGCAGAATGCGCTAGGTTTAGTCAGCCCTGCTCATTGCAAGCTAAAGTCAGGCTGAAATTTCCATTAGAGCTTCACAAAGAGGCCGATTTCGACGTTGTTGGAGGAGTGACATGCAGGCACAAAAGGGGATTTGTACGTATGGAATCTATCGAACGTTTTACTGCATTACTGGAATGTAAAACCGAAGGGGAGTGGCTCAGTTCTGTGCTGCAACTGGGGAGTGGGTATGGCTTTGAGCATACGTTGATCGCCCTTGCACCCAGCCTTCCGACCACGCTGGGCGACTTTTTTCTGCGGGGGAACGTTTCAAAAAGATGGATTGAAATATACGACAGCAGAAGATTCATCAACATCGACCCAGTTATAGCCCACTGCATTACCCGCTCAACTCCTGTGTTATGGGAATCTCAGTTATTCAGTAGCAAGGAACAAAAGGCTATATGTAAAGCGGCATCTCGTTTCGGCCTGCGCTCTGGAATCTCGCTCCCTTTCCACGGTGCAAACGGTGAGGTGGGAGTCTTATGCTTAGCCAGAAGTGACCGGTCTACTAGGCAGTTAAATCAGGATATTCTGCATATAGCACCTGAATTATCCTTGATGTGTGATTATGTTTTTCAGGCCGCGCTGCGATTCGCCTCGCCAACCTTGCATTCTTCTGCTCCGTCTCTCAGCCAAAGGGAAATGGAATGCCTAATGTGGTGTGCGACCGGGAAAAGCTCGTGGGAGATCGCCCAGATACTGAAATGCACCGAATCCACGGTTAACTTCCACATTCTGAATCTTCGTCGCAAGCTCCATGCTACGTCCCGCAGGCAAGCGGTAGTCAATGCGATTCACTGCGGCCTGCTGCCACGTGTTCCAAAAATACATCTAAACAACCTGCTCTATGGAATTGATAAGGATGCAAAAGTGCGTATTACCTCTGAGTAACACGATAGATTCTGCAACCACTTGAATATCATCAAAAGCTCTCTCATCGTTCTCATCAGCCATTCCGCGAAATTATTGCCGAACCACACAGGGAATCGGCAATAATTAGCGCCGTGTGCGTTTGGTGTTCTTGTTTGAAAAGTTCTGGCGGGTACGGATGGACATGAGTCTAGAAAAATTGCCTGGGATGGTAAGAACTTCGATTGAGCGTAATACGCAATACATCGAGCCACGCATCATGGTCATCAGCATCATCGCACTGATCGGCTTCCCTTTGTATTACTTCATTTGGAGCTACCTATTCCCCCAGCCTTATGAGAACTGGTGGCTTCGCCTGTTAGGTTCTTTATTGTTCATACCCCCCATATTCCTTAAGTACTGGCCGGACTGGATGAGTCGCCACAAATCAATGTACTGGTATCTCGCCACACTTTATACCCTGCCGTTTTTCTTCGTCTTCATGCTGTTAAAGAATAACGGCTCCGATGTTTGGCTATCGTCCACGTTGGTCGCGATCTTTCTGATGCTACTCTGGCTGGATTGGATGAATGTCATCATCCAATTAGTACTGGGCATCTTGCTTGCGTGTTGCGCGTATTACCTGACCACCGACAACCCCCATGTGGACATTTTCACTCTTGAGCAAATTCCGATCTACTTGTTCGCTGTCGTGGTCGGTATCACTGCGAACTATAGTGCCGAGATGCTAAGACAGGAGCGGCTTCGCGCCATGCTCGCAACTGCAAGTAATATTGCACATGAATTGCGGACGCCATTGCTGGGTATCAAGAGCGGCGCGGCTGGTCTGCGTCAATACCTTCCATCACTCATGGAAGGTTATCGATTGGCAAAAGAGCATGGGCTTCCTGTTGAATCTATTCGACAGGTACATTTGAACTCCATGCACGGCGTGCTGGAGCGAATCGAGGACGAAGCAGATCACTCCAACATCATCATCGATATGTTGCTAATGAACATCCGCATCAAGGATGCTATGCCGGGCAATTTTTCGGTATGCACTATCGGCAAATGTGTGGAGACAGCGCTTCGGCGCTATCCATTCGCATCAGAGAAAGAAAGGCAATTGGTCGTGTGGCGCAATGAGGCGGACTTTAAATTTCGTGGAATTGAACTGCTCATGGTGCATGTCATGTTCAACCTGATGAAGAACTCCCTGTACCACATCGCTAAAGCCGGTAAAGGCGAGATAACTATCCAATCAACCACCACCCCACAGGGCAACACACTCGTTTTCAGAGACACGGGCACCGGCATCCCGCCAGAAGTGCTCCCTCATATCTTTACCCGGTTTTACTCTTGGTCATCCGAAGACGATTGCGGTCTTGGTGCCGGCATCGGTCTTGCGTTCTGCAACAGCGTGATGCGTTCATTTGGAGGCTCGATCAGATGCGAGTCGCAATTGGGGGAGTATGCCGAGTTTATTTTGACATTTCCATTCGAAGAAACCTTATGAGTCGCTATCACATCCCTCCTTTTTACTTTCCCACGACTGTATTCTTCGTCGATGACAGCATCGATTTTTTGTCGAATCTGAGTTTGAAACTCCCCCCCGATCTGGCTTTCCAGCTTTATGATTCCCCCGTCAATGCACTGAAGATGCTCAATAGCGAGAACAATCCGACCACACCTATTGAACGCTTTTTCTCGCGCTACCATCACACTGAAG
>JARCRR010000109.1 GCA_029850565.1 Gallionella sp.
CCCGGCTACCCCGCCTGCCCCGAGCACAGCGAGAAGGCTCCGCTTTTCGAGCTGCTGCAAGCACCCAATAACGCAGGCATCACGCTCACCGAAAACTTCGCCATGCTGCCCACCGCAGCCGTGAGCGGCTTCTACTTCTCGCACCCGCAAGCGCAATACTTCGCCACGGGCAAAGTGGATAAGGATCAGGTGGTGGACTATGCCAAGCGCAAGGGCTGGACGGTGGAAGAGGCGGAGCGCTGGTTGGCACCGGTGTTGAGTTATTGAGGAGTAGCTATGCTAGACGAAGAAACTCTTAAATTGCTTGTACCAGCAATAGTTGCAGTGCTTGGCTGGTTTGCTGCACATCAGTTTAACGCGCATCGAGACAGAGCCAATAAACAGCGTGATTTAAGAATTCAGTTTTTGTTGGAGGCTTATCGTCGTTTGGAGGCAGCGGCAAACCGCCCAGAAGCTGGCAAAGAAGAACAAGATAAATTTGAATCTGCTCTGGCTGATATCCAATTGCTTGGAACGAAATCTCAAATTGAGGAGTTAATGGATTTTATTGAGGCGTGGCAAAGTTCAAAATCAGGTGGCGCTTCAATAAGTCCTCTCTTAGAACTTCTGAGAAGTCATTTGCGAAACGAACTTAAGCTAGAAAAGAATATTCCACCAGTGAAACTTTTTCGATTTGAGAATCGCTTTCCAGAGCCTTCAAAGCAACGTAACAAGTAATTTAAATAATCTATACAAAGGAAGTTTCTGACATGACCACCCTCATCAAAACCGACACCAAACTAGGCGAAGGCGCGGAAGCGCAAGCCGGACAAACCGTCATCGTGCATTACACCGGCTGGCTGTTCGACGAGAACGCACCGGACAACAAGGGCGCGAAGTTCGACAGTTCGCTCGACCGCAACGATCCGTTCGATTTCCCGCTCGGCGCGGGGCATGTGATCCAAGGTTGGGACGTGGGTGTACAGGGCATGAAGGTGGGCGGTCAGCGTACGCTCATCATCCCGGCAGAGATGGGTTACGGCGCGCAAGGTGCGGAAGCCAAGGCGGGTCACCATGTGACCGTGCATTACACCGGTTGGTTGTTTGACAAGAACGGACCGGAGAACAAGGGCAAGAAGTTCGACAGCTCGCGCGACCGCGACGAGCCGTTCGAATTCCCGCTCGGCAGGGGGCGCGTCATCCAAGGTTGGGACATCGGCGTGCAAGGTATGAAGGTGGGCGGATGGCGCACCTTGGTCATCCCGCCGGAGATGGGCTACGGCCGCCGCGGCGCGGGCGGCGTCATCCCGCCGAACGCGACGCTGGTGTTCGATGTCGAGTTGCTGGGTGTGAACTAAGTCGTTCGCAGCCTGTTCCGGTTTTACCCGAAAATCCACGCATACGCCTCGTGTTCATTGACTCTGCCGCCCGGCTTGTTCGGGCGGTTTCGTTTTGTCTTACCGCATCAGATAGAATGCTCACTCACCCATCCTTGAGCACATCATGGTCCCGCATCTCACCACCGCATTGAAAGGCCCGTTGCTGGAACTGGAGCGGCGCATCCTCACCGCACAACCGACCATCGAGCACTGGTTCCGCACCCAATGGCAGGAGCACACGCCGCCTATCTACAGTTCCGTCGATCTGCGCAACAGCGGCTTCAAACTGGCGCCGGTGGATACCAACCTGTTTCCCGGCGGCTTCAATAACCTCAACCCGGAGTTCCTGCCGCTGTGCGTACATGCGGTGCAAAGCACACTGGAGAAGGTCTGCCCCGAAGCGCGCGGGGTGTTGCTGATCCCGGAGAACCACACACGCAACCAGTTCTACCTGCAGAACGTGGCACAGCTCGCGCACATGCTGCGCCAGGCCGGGTTGAAGGTGCGCATCGGCTCGCTGTTGCCGGAGATCACCGCACCCACCACGTTGGAGCTGAACAACGGTAGCTCACTCACGCTGGAACCGCTGGAGCGCAGAGGCAACCGTCTCGGGGTGGATGGATTCGACCCCTGTGTGGTGCTGCTCAACAACGACCTGTCTGCCGGTGCGCCGGATATCCTGAAGAATCTGGAGCAGACCGTGCTGCCGCCGTTGGAGGCGGGCTGGTATGTGCGGCGCAAATCCAAACATTTCGCGGCCTACCATCAAGTGGCCGATCAATTCGCCAAGCTGCTCTCCATCGACCCTTGGCTGATCGATCCCTATTTCGCCGTGTGCAATCAAGTCAATTTCCAAGATCGCGTGGGCGAAGAATGTCTCGCTGCGCAGGTGGATGTTGTGTTGCAACAGACGCGCGCCAAGTACGCCGAGTACGGCGTGAAGCACGATCCTTTCGTCATCGTCAAAGCCGATGCAGGCACTTACGGCATGGGCATCATGTCGGTGAAAGATGCGAGCGAAGTGCGCGACCTCAACCGCAAACAGCGCAACAAGATGGCCGTCGTAAAAGAAGGCATGCAAGTCTCCGACGTGCTGGTGCAGGAAGGCGTGTATACCTTCGAGGATATGAACGGCGCGGTCGCCGAACCGGTGGTCTACATGATCGACCGTTATGTGGTCGGCGGTTTCTACCGTGTGCACACCGAGCGCGGCGTGGACGAGAACCTCAATGCGCCGGGCATGCGCTTCGAGCCGCTGGCGTTCGAAGCCTGCTGCATCCTGCCCAATCCTGCGTGCGAACCGGACGATACGCCGAACCGCTTCTACGCCTACGGTGTGGTGGCAAGACTGGCGATGCTGGCCGCCTCTATCGAGTTGGAGGAACTAACAGCGTGACCTCTGCCTTATCAATTGCCACTTCGTCATTCCGGCGTAGGCCGGAATCCAGAGGGGTAAAACAAAATGCCTTATTTAATGACTGGATTCCGGCCTACGCCGGAATGACGGCTCTTTTTGTCTGCCTGTTGTCGCTTACAGGTTGCGGCAAAGAACCCCTCTATCAAGAGCAAGGCTATGTGTTCGGCACCTTGGTCGAGGTCACCGTGTATGGCGCAGAAGAAGCGCGTGCCAAACAAGGCGTGGCCGATACGATGCACGAATTCCAGCGTCTGCATGACTTGCTCCATGCCTGGAAACCTTCCGAATTGAGCGCACTGAATGAAGCTATCGCCCAAGGTAAGCGCAAGACGGTCACTCCGGAATTGGCCGAGATGCTCAAAGATGCCGCGCAACTGTCTGCGCAATCGGAGGGCATGTTCGATCCGGCCATCGGGGGATTGATACAGGCTTGGGGCTTTCAAGCGGACGACTTCAAGGCGGTGCTGCCGGACGAAAAGAAGATCGCGGCGCTGGTGAAAGCGAAGCCGCAGATGAGCGATTTGTTGCTTTCCTCAAAGTGTTCCCTCACCCCCGGCCCTTCTCCCAGCGGGGGAGGGGAGTTTTGCATCAGCAGCAAGAATAGAAGCGTGAAGCTCGATCTCGGCGGTTACGCCAAAGGCTATGCACTCGACCGTGCGGCAGCCATCCTCAAGCAACAAGGCATCCATAATGCCCTCGTCAACATCGGCGGCAATGTGCTGGCGCTGGGTTCGCATGGGAAACGTCCGTGGCGCGTGGGCATCCAGCATCCGCGCAAGCCCGGCGCTTTAGCGACTTTGGAATTGCGCGACGGCGAAGCAGTCGGTACGTCGGGGGACTATCAACGCTATTTCGAAGTGGATGGAAAACGCTACTGCCACCTCATCGATCCGCGTAACGGACAGCCTGTACAAGACGTGCAGGCGGTCACCATCATCACACACGGTGCTCGCGCAGGTTTGTTGTCCGATGCCTCGTCCAAGCCCCTGTTCATCTCGGGCATCGGTGGATGGCGCGTGGCTGCGGATAAGATGCGGCTCGACGAAGCTCTGCTCATCGATGCCGCAGGCGTGGTGCACCTCACCGCCGCCATGCAGAAACGGCTAGAATTCACCGACAGCAAAACCACTCGTACGCTAGCGCCATGAGCAACGACGACCCGTTACAGCAGAACATCCGCCGCACCACTGCACATCACGCCTTGAAACAGGTGCGCACTTTGGTCGATGCGGCGAATGCCGAGGACGCATCCAAGGCACGCGCATTGCACTGGATGATGCGTTATGGCTGGATCGTGTTGTTGCTCATCGCCGCCTTGGTCGCGCGATTCATAGGAGTCATCTGATGGCCGGGATATTGATCGTTGCACACAACAGTCTGGGCGAGAGCCTGGCGGATTGCGTCGAACATGTGTTGGGCGAGATGCCGCCCTATCTGAAAGTGTTGTCAGTGTATGCGGACGACGACCCGCAACAGAAACTGGCGGAAGGACACAGGCTCGTCCAACAACTGGATAAGGGCAACGGCGTACTTATCCTGGCCGATATCTTCGGCGCCACGCCCAGCAATGTGGCGCGCCAACTGTGCAAAGAAGAACACATCATGGGCGTGGCCGGCGTGAATTTGCCGATGCTGCTGCGCGTCGTTTGCCATCCCAACAAGAACATGCCGGAGCTGGCACAGATCGCACTCGACGGTGGACGCGAGTGCATCGTGACCATGAACCCGGACGACTAAGGATCGAAGATGCAGAATCAAGACGCGCTAATCATTAACAAACTCGGCTTGCACGCACGGGCGTCCGCCAAGCTCACTCAGCTCGCCTCGCAATATCCCTGCGAGGTGTGGATGTCGCGCAACGGCAAGCGCATCAACGCCAAGAGCATCATGGGTGTGATGATGCTGGCCGCCGCGAAAGGATCGACCATCGCCATCGAGACCAACGGCGAACGCGAGGAAGAGGCGATGAGTGCGCTGGTTGCGTTGATCAACGACTATTTCGGAGAGGGCGAATGAGTTTCGCCATACACGGCCTTCCCGTTTCCAGCGGCATCGCCATCGGCCATGCCCATCTCGTCTCGCACACTTCGCTCGAGGTCGTGCATTACATGTTGCCCAAGAATCTGGTCGCAGAAGAAGTCGCGCGTCTGGATGCTGCTTTGCAAACCACGCGCAGCGAGCTGACCGCTTTGCGCGCCAACCGTCCGCAACAGGCGGCGGCCGAGTTCGATGCCTTCCTCGATCTGCACCTGATGATCCTGGGCGACGAGCACATCAGCCACGCGGCACGCAGCATGGTCGAGCAGGAACACTGCAACGCCGAGTGGGCGTTGAAGTCGCAGATGGACGAGTTGGTGATGCAGTTCGAGGCATTCGACGATGCCTACCTGCGTGAACGCAAGACCGACGTGATCCAAGTCGTCGAGCGCGTGCTCAAGGTGTTGAGCGGCCATCCCGGTCACCAACCGCCTACGCCGCAGCATGATTCGGAAATGGTGCTGGTGGCGCATGATGTCAGCCCCGCCGACCTGATCCAACTCAAGCCGCACCAGTTCTGTTCCATCCTCACCGACCTTGGCGGTGCGACGTCGCACACCTCCATCGTCGCGCGCGGTCTGAACATCCCCTGCGTGGTCGGCCTACATCACGCACGCGAACTCATCAAAGACCGCGATATGCTCATCGTCGATGGCGAGCAGGGCGTGGTCATCGTCAATCCGGACAAGAACCTGCTGGCGGAATACAAACTGCGCCAGAGCCAATTCGTTCTGGAACGGCAGAAACTCAAACGTCTGCGCACGGCACGTGCCACCACGCTGGACGGTACGCGTATCGAGTTGCAAGCCAACATCGAGATGCCCACCGATCTGCCGCAGGTGATGGAGAACGGTGCGGCGGGCATCGGGCTGTTCCGCAGCGAGTTCCTCTTTCTCAATCGCGACGACCTGCCCGATGAGGAGGAGCAGTTCAGCGCCTATCGCGCCGTGCTGGAGGGCATGGGCGAGATGCCGGTGACCATCCGCACCTATGACTTGGGGGCGGACAAACAACTCAAAGGCGTCACGCGCGTGGCGAGCAATCCCGCGCTCGGTCTGCGTGCGATCCGCCTGTGTCTGGCCGAACCGCAACTGTTCCGCACGCAACTGCGCGCCTTGTTGCGTGCCTCCGTTTACGGCAATCTAAAAATCTTGGTGCCGATGCTGTCGGGCGCTTCCGAGATCACGCAGACCTTGCAGTTGATCGACGGGGTGAAACAAGAATTGAAGAACCAGGGAATCGCCTTCAAGGAAGAGGTGCCCATCGGCGGCATGATCGAGATACCCGCCGCTGCGCTGGCGCTCAACATCTTCATCAAGAAGCTGGATTTCCTCTCCATCGGTACCAACGACTTGATCCAGTACACACTGGCGATCGACCGCACCGACGAGGAGGTGGCACACCTGTATGACCCGCTCCATCCGGCCGTACTGCAACTATTGGCTCTCGTCATCGGTAGCGCGAACAAGGCTGAGATTCCCGTATCGGTGTGCGGCGAGATGGCGGGTGAATATGCTTACACGCGCTTGTTGCTCGGCATGGGCTTGCGTCAGTTCTCCATGCATCCCGCGCAACTGCTCGGTACCAAGCAACGCGTGCTGACGACCAACCTGCCCGAGGTCACCTTCCTCACACAAAAGATATTGCGTGCAGACGACCCCATCAAGATCCGCGAATTGCTGGACAAGTTGAACGCGGCTTAAAGTGCCTGTTCCATCGCGGGGGCTTGCTGCCCGACGCTCTGCCAACTCACCAGGGAGATGACATGAAACTGCTCGGCTCGAACACCAGCCCCTACGTGCGCAAGGTACGACTGGCTTTGCTGGAGAAGAACATCCCGCACGACTTTGTGGTCGATCCGCCGACCGAGCCGGGCAGCTTGGTGTTGCGGGTCAACCCGCTCGGCCGCATCCCCGCGCTCATCCTCGATGATGGTTTCTGCATCTTCGATTCTCCCGTCATCGCCGAATACGTGGACACGCTGAACGATGCACCCATCCTCATCCCGCGCGATGATCCTGCGGCGAAGTTACGTGTGAAACGCTGGGAGGCCTTGGCCGACGGCATCATGGATTCCGCCATCGTGGTACGTAACGAAGTGCTGCGCTCCGCCGAGAAACAGCAAGCCTCAACTATCGAGATGCACAACACTGCCGTCAGCAAGGCACTGCTCTATGCCTCCGAACTATTAGGAGAGAAGCGCTGGTGCGAGGGCGACGCACTCACACTGGCCGATCTCGCCTTGGTCAGCGCCCTGCTCTATCTCGATCTGCGCTTCGCAGAACGTGATTGGCGTAGTGCGCATCCCAATTTGAAAGCGTTCTTCGAGCGCGCCAGCTCACGCCGTAGCGTCATCACCGCAACCACGATCTAACCTTACATGGCACGCCGCAAGCATTACCACGTCTATGTGATCGAGCTATCGAAGGACGTGCTGTACGAAAGCAAGTTCAAGAAGTGCAATCCCAGCTACATCACGGGTAAACCCTGCGTCTACGTCGGCATGACCGGACTCGATCCGGATATCCGCTTCGATAAACACAAAGCAGGCATCCAAGCCAATCGCTACGTCACCGATTACGGCCTGCATCTTTTGCCCGACCTGTACGAAGCCTTCAATCCGATGTCCTACGACGAAGCGCGTGACAAGGAAGTGGACGTCGCCATCGATCTACGCGAGGCAGGATTCGGCGTGTGGCAGGCGTAAGGGAAATACCCCTGCAGCCTATGTAATTGACAGCTTTCAGCAAAACACGGACACTTCGCTCCGTGCCGATTTGAGTTCAGCTTGCGGGGCACGTAAAACATTCCAGCTAAAGCGAGTGAACCCGCTCTAGCCTCAAGCTGTGCGGGTTTTTATTTTTGGAGTTGCTTTGAGTTCATCGGTTGGAATCGTTACGGCGCAACGCGCCACCTTCGACACACCGCTCACGTTCAAGAGTGGCGCTGTGTTGCCACGCTATGAGTTGATGTACGAGACCTACGGCACATTGAACGCCGACAAGTCGAATGCTATCCTCATCTGCCACGCACTATCGGGCCATCATCACGTCGCGGGTTACTACGCTGACGACACCAAGAACATCGGCTGGTGGGACAACATGGTGGGGCCGGGCAAACCCATCGACACCCTCAAATTCTTTGTCATTGGCCTAAACAACCTCGGTGGCTGTCACGGCTCGACCGGCCCTTCCAGTATCGACCCTGCCACAGGCAAGCCTTATGGCTCGTCCTTCCCCGTCATCACTGTGGAAGATTGGGTCAACGCACAAGCGCGCTTGGCCGACCAACTCGGCATCCAGCGTTTCGCCGCCATCGTCGGCGGGAGCTTGGGCGGCATGCAGGCGATGCAGTGGGCGCTGGCGTATCCAGACCGCGTGGCACATGTGTTGGCCATCGCGACCGCGCCGCACCTTACCGCGCAGAACATCGCGTTCAACGACGTGGCGCGCAGCGCCATCCTGACCGACCCTGAATTCCACGGCGGTGATTTCTACCAGCACGGCGTCGTGCCCACGCGCGGCCTGCGTTTGGCACGCATGTTGGGACACATCACTTATCTTTCCGATGACGCGATGGCCGACAAGTTCGGACGCGAGTTGCGTCACGGCAAATTGAATTTCAGCTACGACATCGAGTTCCAGATCGAGTCATATCTGCGCTACCAAGGCGACAAGTTCGCCGCGTATTTCGATGCGAACACCTATCTGCTGATGACCAAGGCGCTGGACTACTTCGATCCTGCGCGCGAGTTGGATGGTGACTTGAACCGCGCCTTCGCCGCTGCGAAAGCCAAGTTCCTCGTGGTGTCGTTCACCACCGATTGGCGCTTCTCACCCGCGCGTTCGCACGAGATCGTGCATGCCCTGCTGCACAACCGCCGCGACGTGAGCTACGCTGAAGTCACCTCCGACCACGGCCACGATTCCTTCCTGATGGAGGATGCGCAGTACATCGCGGTGATGCGGAATTATCTGAACAATGTATTTGAAGAGGTGTCAGCATGAGCGGCCACGATCACGCAACCCTTGCCGCTGTGCGCCCCGACTTCGCCGCCATCGCCGCATGGATCCCTGAAGGCTCAGCCGTGCTCGACCTTGGTTGCGGTGACGGTAGCTTGTTGCGCTACCTGCGCGAGACACGCAAGGTGGTCGGTTACGGCGTCGAGATCAGCGATGCGAATGTCGCCACCTGCATCGCCAACGGCGTGAACGTCATCCAGAACGACTTGGAATCCGGCCTTGCCGATTTCGAAGATGACGCATTCGACTTCGTCATCCTGTCGCAGACCTTGCAAGCGACCAAGCACACCGAAGCTTTGGTGAACGAGATCCTGCGCGTGGGTCGTGAAGGCATCGTCAGCTTCCCCAATTTCGGTTACTGGAAGAACCGTCTGCAAGTGCTGCAGGGCAACATGCCTATCTCCGACGATATGCCCTACCAGTGGTACGACACGCCGAACGTGCACCTATGTACCTTCCACGATTTTGAGAATCTATGCTTGACACACTCGGTTCAGATCCTTGAACGACAAGTGATGACAGGCGGAAGACGTGTCATCGCGTTCGCGAACCTGCTTGGCAGCATGGCGGTGTATCGCGTCAAGCGTGCTGGGTAACTGATGACCATCTGGCAGCAACTCTTCACAAGGCGCATGTTGATATGCGTCTTCATCGGCTTCTCTTCCGGCCTGCCGCTGTATCTGCTGTTCAACCTCGTGCCAGCGTGGCTACGTAGCGAGCAGATCGACCTCAAGACCATCGGTCTGTTCGCACTCATCCAGTTCCCCTACACGTGGAAGTTCATCTGGTCGCCTTTGCTAGATAGATACGCCGTGCCCGCACTGGGTCGTCGTCGCGGTTGGATGTTGGTATCGCAAGTAGGATTGTTGCTGGTCATCGCGACGCTCGGCGGCTTCTCGCCGCAGACCGAGATGAGCACCATCGTCTTGTTCTGCACCCTGCTCGCCTTCTTGAGCGCCACGCAAGACATCGTGCTGGATGCCTATCGCCGCGAGTTGTTGTCTGACTCCGAACTCGGTCTCGGCAACTCCATCCACGTCAACGCGTATCGCATCGCGGGGCTCATCCCCGGTTCGCTCTCGCTCATCCTGTCCGACCATCTGCCGTGGAGCATGGTGTTCATCATCACCGCGCTGTTCATGCTGCCCGGCATGGTGATGACGCTGATGGTGAGCGAGCCGCACCGCGCCGCACCGCCCAAGACTTTGCGTGAAGCGGTGGTCGAGCCCTTCCACGAATTCATCTCGCGCCAAGGTTGGAACAGCGCCTTGCTCATCCTCGCTTTTCTGTTCTTCTACAAACTCGGCGACAGCCTGTGCACCGCGCTGGCCACACCGTTCTACATGGACATGGGGTTCAGCAAGACCGAGATCGGCCTCATCGCCAAGAACGCAGGCCTGTGGCCTGCCGTCATCGGTGGTCTGCTGGGTGGATTGTGGATGTTGAAGATCGGCATCAACCGCGCGCTGTGGCTGTTCGGCGTGGTGCAAGTAGTGTCCATCTTCGGCTTCGCTTGGCTCGCTTCGAAA
>JARCRR010000110.1 GCA_029850565.1 Gallionella sp.
GCCAATAACAATGGGATGCCAGATTCCTCTTGGACAACAACCCAAAGAAAAATGAGCGTAGCAATCGATCCAGCCGTACTAACTAAGTGCCCCTCAAAAGCCCTCTGCAAACCAGCGAATATCCGCTGAACACCATTGGCAAAAATATGCAGACCAAACAACGCTGCAAATAACATTGCCGACTGACGAATCTCACCATATAAAAATGGATCAGCGACTTTAATCAAATGCTCCCAAGGCAAAATGCTTGCCAATCCAATTAACGCAAGGGACATTCCACAACCGAGAAAAAATAAAAAACCTAATCCTCCACTGATTGTGCAACTCAATGACTCCAAATTATCTTGAGCTGCAGCATGAGCAACTTTGTTCGTCAGTGCATTGCCCACCCCTAAATCTAAAAAGGTAAGCATTCCAACAAAGCTGGCAATCGTCATCCAAACACCAAAACGCTCCGCGCCTAAATAAGGCACAGTAAGGCTTACCGTTAGCACCATGACCAGCATGGCAAGCCCACGGCTTATCACATTTGCCAATACAGTTAATGCAGCTAAGCGATAACGCTCATCAGAACGGCCCTGTTCTGAGGTGGTATCAAAAGGGGTAAGCCTGAGATATTTAGGTAATGAGCTGATATTCACTTAGCTATAATTTTGAAACTTAGTCGTATATTTGTATTAGTAGTTTCGATATAGCCGATTTCGGCCATAATTATCATGGATCTAATTCTGATGTTTTTGCTCATATCGTACGGTGAAATTGAGCATTTGATCTATAACTCATTTCCCATTATTTGGCAGTTGTAGCATTTATTTAGTTACGAATTGTACATACCAATTCATCGCTACTTTTAGCCCCTCGCCGATGCGATGGGTAGGCTGGTAGCCCAATAGAGTGGTGGCTTTGCCGATGTCAGCCAGCGAGTGGCGCACGTCACCTGCACGAAAATCTCGATATACAGGCTTCCGGCCTTGCAGATGCGGATAGCTAGGTAGCAAGTTGAAGTTTAACTGCTCGTAAAGTTGGTTAAGCGTTGTACGGTCGCCCACGGCAACGTTATAGACTTGATTGGTGGGAGACCCCTCCCCCCCCCTACCCTCTCCCATGGGGAGAGGGGGTAATTCAGAAACGGTGGCGGCAAGCAGGTTGATCTGCCGCACGTTTTCGATAAAGCAAAAGTCGCGGCTGGTTTCGCCATCGCCGTTGATAAAGATAGGCTCATCTTTGATCATGCTGGCGATCCACTTGGGAATCACCGCAGCATAGGCACCATCGGGGTCTTGGCGCGGGCCGAAGACATTGAAGTAGCGCAGGCCGATGGTATTAAAGCCATAGGTACGTGCGAACACGTCTGCATAGAGTTCGTTGACGTACTTGGTCACCGCGTATGGCGATAGCGGCTTGCCGATCTTGTCCTCCACCTTGGGCAGATCAGGATGGTCGCCGTAGGTTGAACTGGAGGCGGCATAAACGAAACGCTTCACCTTGGCATCGCGCGCAGCAACCAACATATTGAGAAAGCCGCTGATGTTGGTCTCGTTGGTGTTGATGGGATTTTCAACAGAACGCGGGACGCTGCCTAGTGCGGCTTGGTGGAGAACGTATTCGACTTCGAAATCTACCCTCTCCCCCAGCCCCGCTCCCGCTGGCGGGCGAGGGGAATTGTGATTTGGAGAGGGGACATAAGTCATGGCGCGGCGGCAGTCATCCAAGTTGCGGATATCACCCTGGATGAAGTTGAAGTTAGCCCATTGCACCGGTGTCACCAGCGATTGAACTTCATCCAGATTGCGTTGATGTCCAGTAGCGAAGTTGTCCAACCCCACCACCTTTTGGTTGAGCTTGAGCAGGGTTTCGAGCAGGTTGCTGCCGATGAAACCCGCCACGCCCGTAATGAGCCAAGTGTGCTGCTCACTGGCAAGGCGAGCCTTGAGTTGGGTGTATGCCTCAGCCATCATCACAGCCGCCACAGATTGTATCCAGCGGCCTCTATCACTTCTTGCTGGTAAGCCGACTTGATGTCGATAAACACGCCGCCTGACTTCAACCTGGACAATAAGTGAGTGACTGGCTTGCTGGTATATTCGGTGTGCGAGACTGCTGCGACAATGGCATCTGCCTGGTTGGGCAGTGCATTCCACTCAGTCAATGTAATGCCATATTCATGCATCGCTTCTTTGGATTCAGCCAGCGGGTCATGTACGCTGACATCGCATCCGAATTCCTGCAGTTCTTTCACCACATCAGCCACTTTGCTGTTGCGTAGATCCGGGCAGTTTTCTTTGAAGGTGAGGCCAAGCACAATAACCTTGGAGCCTTTGACTGCACCGCCGGTTTGGATGATTTTCTTGACCGTCTGCTGCGCTACATAAGCAGCCATACCGTCGTTGATGCGGCGCCCCGCCAGAATAACTTGCGAGTGGTAGCCCATCATGTCGGCTTTGTGTGTGAGGTAATAAGGGTCGACGCCAATACAGTGTCCGCCCACCAAGCCCGGACGGAACGGCAGGAAGTTCCATTTTGTGCCTGCCGCTTTCAGAACTTCTAATGTGTCGATACCTATTTTGTCGAAAATAATGGCGAGTTCGTTCATCAAAGCGATGTTCAAATCGCGCTGCGTATTTTCAATAACCTTGGCCGCTTCGGCCACTTTGATGCTGCTAGCAGGATAAACTCCTGCGGTGATGACAGACCCATATACTTCGGCAACCGTTTTCAGCGTTTCCGGTGTATCGCCGGAAACAACCTTGACGATTTTGGTGACGGTGCGCTCTTTGTCGCCGGGGTTGATACGCTCGGGGCTGTAGCCAACAAAGAAGTCTTTTTTCCACTTCAGACCTGAATGTTTTTCAATCAGAGGGATGCACACCTCTTCTGTTGCACCAGGGTAAACGGTGGATTCATAAACGACGATTGCGCCGCGCTTGATATATTTACCAACGGTGGTGCTGGAGCCCACCAAAGGAGAGAAATCTGGAACATGAGCTTCGTCAACGGGTGTGGGCACGGCCACCACGATGAAGTCTGCTTCACGCAACACTTCCGGATCAGTGTGGCAGCTCAAATGCGTCGCAGCACGCAAATCGTCCGAACTCACCTCACCCGTTGGGTCAACAAAATTGCGATACGCGACGATTTTGTCTGCCGAGAGATCAAATCCAATTGTAAGATATTTTTTTCCGAACTCCACTGCCAGAGGCAGGCCAACATAGCCTAAACCAACAACTGCAATTTTCATGATTCTTTTTCCTGTGCTAGATAAATAATGAAGCGTGACACAATTTATGTGCCACATTATATCGGCCTAATTGATTATTTTGGTTCAATCCTTCCCAAACAAATCGCGGCTATAGACTTTATTCTGCAATTGTCATAAAACAGATCCAAGGTTAAAGGTGCAAGGTTCAAGCTAAGTTCCTAGTCAAATCTTACTCAACATATCTTGGTAAGACAGCCCGATGCCCTCTTTCAATTTCATCGTTCGTTGCCACCCCAGTACATTGATGCGCGACACATCCATCACCTTGCGCATGGTGCCATCAGGCTTGGTAGTATCGAATGTGAGACTTCCTTTGAAGCCAACAACATCAGCGACCATCTCGGCCAGTTCTTTGATGGTCAAGTCTTCTCCACATCCAATGTTAACCAATGGCGGTTGTTCATTGTTGAACAGACTGGCAAGCTTATCTTGTGACTGCTCAAGCAGGAAGATACACGCATCAGCCATGTCTTCGCTATAGAGGAACTCGCGCTTCGGCGTGCCCGTGCCCCACACCACCACTTCCTTCGCCCCGCTCTGCTTCGCCTCATGCATCTTGCGGATAAGGGCTGGCAAGACGTGGGAATTGTTTAGGTCGTAGTTGTCGTTCGGGCCATAAAGATTGGTCGGCATGGCAGCCATGTACTTGGTGCCGTATTGACGATTATACGCATGACACATCTCGATACCCGCGATCTTGGCTAAGGCATAGGGGCGATTGGTGGGTTCCAACGGGCCGGTAAGCAGGCAATCCTCGGTCATCGGTTGCGGCGCGTTCTTGGGGTAGATGCAGGATGATCCCAAGAACAGCAGACGCTCGACCTTGTGTTGCCACGCGCTGTGGATGACGTTGGTCTGAATCGCCAAGTTGTCATGAATGAATTCGGCGGGATAGGTGTTGTTAGCATGGATGCCGCCCACTTTGGCCGCCGCGAGGATGACGTAGTCTGGCTTTTCCTTGGCGAAGAAGGATTCCACGGCCTTCTGGTCACGCAGCTCCAGTTCGGCATGGGTGCGCGTGACGATGTTGGTGTAACCCTTGGCTTGCAGACGACACACGAGGGCGGAACCTACCAGTCCCCTGTGTCCCGCCACGTATATCTTTGAGCTCTTGTTCATACGCCCTGCATCACTCGTGATAATCGAATGCCGCGAAGCCGTGCTTCTTCACCAACTCGTCGCGCTGCGCGCTCTTCAAGTCTTCGCGCACCATCTCGGACACGAGCTCGTGGAAAGTGGTGGTCGGCTTCCAACCCAATTTGGCGTGTGCCTTGGTCGGATCGCCCAACAGGGTCTCGACTTCGGTGGGACGGAAGTAACGTGGGTCGACTTGGACGATGCATTTTCCGGTGGCGTTGTCGTAGCCTTTTTCATCCACGCCCTTGCCCTCCCAACGTACTTCGATGCCCAACTCTTTGGCCGCGATGCTGACGAACTCGCGCACGCTGTATTGCACGCCGGTGGCGATGACGAAGTCTTCGGGTTTGTCTTGTTGCAGCATGCGCCATTGCATCTCGACGTAGTCTTTGGCATGTCCCCAGTCACGCAATGAATCCATGTTGCCCAGATAGAGGCAATCCTGCAGGCCGAGTTTGATGCGGGACAGCGCACGGGTGATCTTGCGCGTGACGAAGGTCTCGCCACGGATCGGTGATTCATGGTTGAACAGGATGCCGTTGCAAGCGTAGATACCGTAGGCTTCACGGTAATTGACGGTGATCCAGTAGGCATACATCTTGGCCACGGCATAGGGGCTGCGCGGATAGAAAGGGGTAGTCTCTTTCTGCGGAATTTCTTGTACCAGGCCGTACAACTCGGAGGTGGACGCTTGATAGAAACGGGTCTTCTTCTCCAAGCCCAAGATACGAATCGCTTCCAAGATACGCAGTGTGCCGATGCCGTCCGCATTGGCGGTGTACTCTGGTGTCTCGAAAGAGACGGCCACATGGCTCATGGCGGCAAGATTGTAAATCTCGTCCGGTTGGGTCTGCTGGATGATACGGATAAGGTTGGTGGAGTCGGTCAGGTCGCCGTAATGCAGTTTGAACTTGGCGTTATCCACATGCGGGTCTTGGTACAGATGGTCGATGCGATCCGTGTTGAACAGGGATGAGCGACGCTTCACACCATGCACCATGTAGCCCTTCTTCAACAACAACTCAGCCAGATAGGCTCCGTCTTGGCCGGTGATGCCGGTGATGAGGGCGACTTTGTTTGTACTCAAGATATACTCCTTAAAATGATTCTAAACAGTGCTATACACGATGATTCGCTCAAGATTGGATCAGCGATGCTATCTCAGCAGTGCGCATCTCCATCAACTTCCCATCCCCGCGCGCTTCCACATTCAATCTCAACAAGGGCTCGGTATTAGAACCGCGCAGGTTGAAGCGCCATTCGGGGAATTCCACACTCACGCCATCGGTACGGTCCACTGCTGGGTTCAGCGGCAGATAGTGTTGCAAGATGCGATCGATGGTCTGCTTCACGTCGCGCACGCGGTAGTTGATCTCGCCACTGCACGGATACGCTTTGATGCGTTCACCCACCAGTTGCGACAGACGCTTGCCGCTGCGGCTCAACAACTCGGTCACCAATAACCACGGAATCATTCCGCTGTCGCAATAGGCAAAGTCGCGGAAGTAGTGGTGCGCACTCATCTCGCCACCGTAGATAGCGTTCTCCAAGCGCATGCGCTCTTTGATGAAGGCATGACCAGTCTTGGATTGGATGGGAACTCCACCCGATCGTTCGACTACATCCATCGTATTCCATGTCAGGCGCGGGTCGTGGATGATCTTCTCTCCGGGATGCTTGACCAAGAATGCCGCCGCCAACAGGCCCACGATGTAATAACCTTCGATGAATTCTCCATGCTCGTCGAACAAGAAGCAGCGGTCGAAGTCACCGTCCCATGCGATGCCCATATCGGCTTGGTGTGCCTTGACCGCATCACCGGTCGTCGCACGATTCTCCGGCAACAGTGGGTTGGGGATTCCATTGGGGAAGCTACCGTCAGCTTCATGGTGGACTTTGATGAAAACGACAGGAATATTCAGTTGCTTGAAGCGCGCTTCGATCTCATCAATGACATGACCCGCCGCGCCATTGCCAGAATTGACCACCAGTTTAAGCGGTTTGATGGCAGAAGCGTCAATGTAGGTCAGCAGATGATCGACAAAGGGTTTGAGGATGGACTGTTGAGTGAGGCTGCCGCGCTTGCTGGATGGGGCGAACCGGTTCGCTTCGGCCAGCGTTTGGAGGGCTTTGAGTCCGGTATCGCCGCTAATGGGCACTGCCCCGCGCGAGACCAACTTCATGCCGTTGTAGTCCATGGGGTTATGGCTGGCGGTGACTTCGATGCCGCCATCTACATCCAGATGGAAAGCCGCGAAATAGATCTCCTCCGTTCCCACCATGCCGATGTCGATCACATCAGCGCCGCCGTCCATCAGGCCATTGGCCAAAGCCTGTTTCAAGGTGGCGCTAGTTAGGCGCACATCGCCCCCCACGACTACGCGCTTGGCACCTAGGTGTTGCGCATAAGCACGACCGATGCGGTAAGCGATGTCGTCGTTGAGTTCTTCACCCAGCTTGCCCCGGATGTCGTAGGCCTTGAAACAAGTGAGGGTCATTTAGGCACCCTGCCGTATACGTCATCAAAACGCACAATGTCGTCTTCACCCAGATACTCGCCGCTCTGCACCTCGATCATCACCAAGGGTAACAAGCCCGGATTCTCTAGGCGGTGTTTGTGTCCGGCAGGAATGTAGGTGGATTCGTTGGTCTGGATGAATAGTTCTTGTTGTCCATTCACCACTCTGGCCATTCCACTAACGACGATCCAGTGTTCGCTACGATGATGGTGCATCTGTAACGAGAGGGATGCTCCGGCCTTGACTTCAATGCGCTTGATCTTGAAGTGCGTCCCTTCCTCCAGCACAGTATATGTTCCCCACGGACGGTGCACGGTGCTATGCAGCCGGTATGTTTCGTGACCTTCGCTCTTGAGCCTGGCGTAGATGTGTTTTACATCTTGTGCGCGGTTGCGGTCGGCAATCAGGACGGCATCCGGGGTATCAATGATGACAAGGTCTTTGACGCCGACTGCACCGACGATGCGTTCGTTGCTTTGGATGTAGCAGTTGTTGACGTCATGCAGAATGACTTCGCCTTCGATACGGTTGCCTTGTGCATCCGCCGGAGTCAGGTCACCCAATGCCGCCCATGAGCCGATGTCGCTCCAGCCGATGTCGCAGGGGACGACGGCGACGTTGGCGGATTTCTCCATGACGGCGTAGTCGATGGAATCATCGGGCACTTGTTTGAATGCAGCGGCTTCCAGTTCAAGCTGGCTGAATCCTTTCCCTTCGCTGCTGCGTGACAGAGCGATGCAGGCTCGGGTCGCCTCAAGGATGGCAGGGTGGTGTTTTTCCAGTTCGTGCAGCATGACACCCGCTTGGAAGCAGAACATGCCGGAGTTCCACAAGAATCGGCCTGAGGCGACATATTCTTTAGCGGTCTCAAGGTTGGGTTTCTCGACAAAGCGTTTGACGGTGTTGCCGTCGGCCTCAATGTAGCCGTAGCCCGTCTCGGGCATGTCGGGCTTGATACCGAAAGTGACGAGTTTGCCCTGGGCTGCCAATTTC
>JARCRR010000111.1 GCA_029850565.1 Gallionella sp.
GCCGCGTATGCGCTTGCGCAACGCGGCATCAGTGTCACCCTTGTCGAACGTGCGCCGCAACTGGCCGATGCAGCATCAGGTAATCCGCGCGGCATTCTGCATGCCCGTTTCGGTGCGGGTGACAATCCTTTGCATCGTTTCGTGCTTGCCTCATATGGGCATGCGCTGGGTCTGTTGGATGGGGTATTACCCGCAGATGGCGTGGCGCGTGCCGAATGCGGTTTGTTGCAACTGGCATGCAACCCGGTGGAAACCAAACGCATATCGCGCTTGGCGGAGCAGAAGTGGTCTGATCATTTGATGCAGTTCGTGGATGCAGAGCAAGCCACACAACTGGCGGGTGTCGAGATGAAATTCGGCGGCTTATGGTTTCCCGCGGGTGGTTGGGTTGTGCCGCCTAAAGTCTGTGAGGGGTTGGTGAGTGATGAATGTATAACCCAACGTCTGGGACATGACGTTGGGGTTTTAGAGAAAATCTCATCAGGCTGGCGCGTGAGCGGACTCGACACACAAGGCAAAGCATGGAGTGCCGAGGCCGATGTGGTGCTGGTGTGTTGTGCACATGCGGCGAAGCAACTCGAACAGTTTGCCCACTTTCCCCTCATCCCCGTGCGCGGGCAGATCACCTTGGTGCATGAGACTGCTGCAAGCCGTGCTTTGCAGTCCGTGGTGTGTGGCGATGGTTATTGCGCTCCCGCTGTGGAAGGTGCGCATGTCATGGGGGCGACACATGCCTTCGATGACGAATCGACCGAAGTGCGCGGTGCCGATCATGCGGAGAATCTGCTGAGCCTTGCAGAATACGCACCCGCATTGCGTGGTGCATTGGGCGAGATCGGGGAAGATGCGCTGAAGGGAAGAGCATCCATACGATGTTCTGCCCCCGGTTCGATGCCGCTGGTGGGTGAGGTCTCACCTCCGACACGTTACTGGCAAAGCCAGCCGATTGCGGGAGGAGGTGCGATGCAGTCGCTCCCGCAACAGAGGACTCCGTCCCACCGTGTCGCGACTGCACCAGGCTTGTATTGCAGTCTTGGGCACGGCACACGCGGACTTCTTACCGCAGGCATCGCGGGCGAAGTGTTGGCGGCGCAGATATGCGGACAGTTGCCACCGTTGCCGACATACATCCTCGATGCACTTTCTCCGTTGCCAAGAGTTCGAAATAAAGGTTAAGGTAGGACATGAAAAAAACAGCCACTCCCGAATATCCAGAGATACGTACCGGCCAATCCATAGACCTGCTGAAGGCGCTGCATATCCTGACGCGCGACGGCAAGATGAATCAGGATTCACGCCGTAAGTTGAAGCAGGTGTATCACCTGTATCAGTTCATCGAACCCTTGTTGCAGGAAGTACGCAACGAGAAGGGCGCGCTGACGCTGGTGGATCACGGTGCAGGTAAATCGTATCTGGGATTCATCCTGTACGACTTGTTCTTCAAGGCACTGCATGATGCTTCGCATATCTACGGTATCGAAACCAGAGAGGAACTGGTCACACATTCACGCGAGTTGGCGCAGCAGCTTGGCTTCGGCGGCATGTCGTTCTTGAACCTGTCGGTGGCAGAATCCATCATTTCGGACAAGCTGCCAGCTCAAGTGGATGTGGTGACTGCATTGCATGCTTGCAATACAGCAACGGACGATGCCATCCACTTTGCATTAAAGAAGCAAGCCAAACACATAGTCTTGGTACCTTGCTGTCAGGCCGAGGTGGCAGCCGTGTTGCGCAAGAACAAGGGCAAGCAGTTGGCGAAGGACGCGCTCATCGAGTTGTGGCGGCATCCCATCCATACGCGCGAGTTCGGCAGCCACCTTACCAATGTTCTGCGCTGTTTACAGTTGGAAGCGCATGGCTATCAAGTCACGGTGACCGAGTTGGTGGGCTGGGAACACTCGATGAAGAACGAACTCATCATCGCCACGTACAAGAACCTGCCGCGCAAGCGTGCGGCGGAGCGTCTGAATGAGGTGTTGCAGAGTGTCGGGCTGGAAGAGATGAAGGGCAGATTCTTTACGGAGCAGTCAGATGCAGATCAGTAACGACACACGAAGCCATTACGAACGGATAGGCGGCGAAGCAAAGGTGCGCGCGTTGGTAAAACGTTTTTACGAACTGATGGACCAGTTGCCGGAGGCGCATCGCATCCGCCAGATGCATCACATCAGTCTGAAGAACTCAGAGGATAAGCTGTTCATGTTCCTCTCGGGCTGGATGGGTGGGCCGCAGTTGTTCGTGGAGAAGTTCGGTCATCCGCGTTTGCGCCAGCGCCACATGCCCTTCTCCATCGGTGAAGAGGAGCGTGACCAATGGATGCTGTGCATGACGCAGGCGATGCAGGATGTGGTGGAAGATGAGGTATTACGGGGGGAACTGACTGCCGCCTTGCACAAGGTGGCAGACTTCATGCGCAACCGACCGGAATAGTCTCTATTTGCGCACTGGCGGTTCTATATCGCCGGTGTGTAAGGTGAAGTTTCCGGTCTTGCGTTCAGTGAAATAATGTTGAAGGGCGAACTTCACCGGACGGAAGGCCAGTGTGTCCCAAGGGATGTCTTCTTCTTTGAAGAGTTCCACTTCCAGACTTTCCACGCCGGGTGAAAAATCCAGATCGAGTAGCTTCGCGCGGAACAGCAGATGCACCTGATTGATGTAGGCAAGGTTGTACATGGCATACAGGTCTTTGATCTCTACTCGGGCATTCGCTTCTTCCAGCGTCTCACGCGCGGCACCTTGCCAAGTGGTCTCGCCGTTCTCCATGAATCCCGCAGGCAGTGTCCACAGGCCGTGCCGAGGTTCGATGGCGCGGCGGCACAAAAGGATGCGACCGTCTTCCCATTCGGGAATGGCGCCGACGATCAAACGGGGATTTTGGTAATGGATGGTGTCGCAGGCCGTGCAGACGAAACGCTCACGGTGGTCGTCCCGCGGTGTGCGCAGTGCAACAGGCGAACCGCACTCTGCGCAGAACTTCATTTCAGATTTCCCAGAACTTCCACCACGGTGTCTCGCGTTCCTTGAAATAGGTCTTGGAAGGTTTGATGCCGTCTTTGGCGATGTTGCTGTCAAGTATGCGTTGTGTATCCTGGCTCAGGTCATTCAGCCCCAGCCTGTTGTATGCCTGCACCATGATCTGCAAGGCATCGCGTGTCTGTGGTGTATTCGGGAATTCCTTGAGCACGTTCTGGCTACGGTTCACCGCCGCCACGTATGCGCCGCGTCGCAGGTAATAGCCGGCGACGGCGATCTCGTGCTTGGACAGGGTGATGAGCAGATATTGCATGCGTGCACGGGCATCCTCGGTATATTTGCTGTCTGGATAGCGTGTGGCCAACTCCTTGAAGGCGTCGAACGATTCGCGCAAGGCGGCAGGGTCACGCTCGGCGGGGTCTTGTTGGAATACCGTGCCGAACAAGCTGTTGATGTTCTCGTTGAAGTTGATGAGTCCCTTCAAGTAGTACACATAATCCAAACTGGTGCTGTTGGGGAATTGTTTGACGAAGCGATCCAGCGCGGCCAATGCGGGAGCGGGTTCACCCTGTT
>JARCRR010000112.1 GCA_029850565.1 Gallionella sp.
GATCAGATGATGGTCTGAAGCCATCGTCGGTATCACATCGTAGTCCACCAGTTTCAATTGGCGATCGAAGAAGATGTGATCCAGTACATACGGCATGCGTCGCCAAGTGACCTCCTTGGTTTGTGCCGTTCTGAACCCCTCCTGCGCATATTGGTCGACCAGCGCCGTGTGGTTGCTCACGTTGAAATCGCCGCCGAGTATGGTGGGGATGCGCGACTTCTTGAGTTGCTGCAACACCAACTGACGCTGCTCAGAATGCACTTTGCTGCTGGCTTTGAGCATGAAGAATGCAAGCAGGTGTGTGTCGTAGAGCTGAACCTCGTTTCCGTGGATAGTGGTCTTCGCACCGATGAGCAGACGGTCGGTGGGAGTCTTGGTCTCTCCGAAGAAATCGAACTCGATCTCCGGTGAGGGGAGATTAAGGCGGAACTGGTCGTACAACGGTGTCTTCGACAAGATTGCCAAGCCGATACCGAATGGAAGTTCACGTGCATCCGAGTTGGGGTAAGAAAAGTAACCGTGATAATTGGAGAGCGCTTGTTTGATCTGCGAGTAATTGGGCGGAGGTTCGATCTGCTTGCCGCCGGGCAAGGCGTGCTCCACTTCTTGCAGCAATACGATGTCGGCGTCCAACCGTTTGATCTCGGCGATGGTTTGTTTCAGATCGATAGGCGCACCGTCAGGGTCGGCCTCATCCCAGCCCTGACCGAACTGCATATTGAACTGTAAAACCGTAAATGTACCCATGAACGCTTCGGCTCGTATGTTTTGTTGCAACTCTATAGAAACAACTAATAAGAATCAAGGAAACGACAGTCATCTTCCCTGATTCATGCAGTGCCTTTCAGATATTGCTGGCGTCGTTTTTCCGGGAATCGCTCGACGGCATAACGCAACATGGTACGCGGCATGCCTCGATAGTGCTGGAGCAAGAAGGCTTCTTCGGTCTCAAGGTCGCGCTTGCCGACTTCGCGCAACATCCAACCCACCGCCTTGTGCATCAGGTCATGCTCGTCATGCAACAGGGTTTCGGCGATGTGCAACGTGTCATCGAAGTCGTTGTCGCGAATGAAATAGAGCGTGGAGATGATGGCGATGCGCCGTTCCCATAGCGAAGTTGACTTCGCCATGCGGTGCAACACCTTGCGCGAACGAGTCGCCAGATGGCGACCGACGATGTGCGGCGACGACACATCCACCAGATCCCAATTGTTGATGTGTGCCGTATTACCCAGATAGAGGTCGAATGCGCCGGTGCGCTCTTTCTCCGATGCGCGCTCATAGAACTGCATCAGCAGCAGCAAGGCGAACAGTCGCTCTTCATGGTACTCGGAGTGCAACAGTGTGGAGACGGTATCGAGGTCGGCATCGCGATGTCGTTTTGCCAATGCACGCAGGGGAGGGACTTTTATGCCAAGGAACACGTCGCCTTCGCCGTATTGACCTGGGCCAGTCTTGAAGAAGCGTCGCTGGAGAGTAGCGAGCTCCGGTGAGGCGAGGGAGCGCAGCTCGGCACTGATCTGGGTTGCGCGTGCCATGAATCAGCGGCGACGACTGCCACCCAGGAGCGATCCCAGTACCCCGCGAACGATCTGTCTGCCGACTTCCGAGCCGACAGTGCGCACCACAGACTTCACCATCGCTTCACCTACACTTTGGCGACGAGTTGTCGTACCGCTCGTGCCGCTACCGAAGATGCCGCCCAGCATGCCCCCTAAACCGCCGCCTGAAGCGGCTGCGGCTTGCTGTTCAGTGGCGGCTGCGGATTCTGTTTGTTTCTGCTCGGCGCGGCCTTTGAGTTTCTCGTAAGCCGACTCGCGGTCCACCTCTTTTTCATAATGTCCGGCGAGAAGCGATCCGGATCGGATGGCACTGCGTTCGTCCGGTGTGATCGGGCCGATCTGCGCTTGCGGCGGTACGATGAATGCGCGCTCCACGATGGTGGGGCGGCCTTTCTCATCCAGCAGCGAGACCAAGGCTTCGCCCACGCCCAGTTCGGTGATGGTCGCTTCTTCGTCCAACTCGGGGTTGTCGCGCATGGTCTCGGCGGCGGCGCGCACGGCTTTCTGGTCGCGCGTTGAAAAGGCGCGCAAGGCGTGCTGCACACGGTTGCCGAGCTGTCCCAATATCTTGTCCGGTACGTCGGCCGGGTTCTGCGTGATGAAATACACACCCACGCCTTTGGAGCGGATGAGGCGCACGACTTGTTCAATCTTATCGACCAGCGCGGTCGGTGCATCGCTGAATAGCAAGTGCGCTTCATCGAAGAAGAACACCAGCTTGGGTTTCTCCAGATCGCCCGCTTCGGGCAGATTCTCAAACAGCTCCGACAGCATCCACAACAGCATGGTCGAATAGACTTTGGGTGACTGCATCAACTTGTCGGCGGCGAGGATGTTCACCACGCCCGCGCCTTTGCTGTCGGTCTGCATCAGGTCTTCGATGTTCAACATCGGTTCGCCGAAGAATTTCTCCGCCCCTTGATTGTCGAGTTCCAATAAGCCGCGCTGGATCGCGCCGATGCTGGCGGTGGAGACGTTACCGTATTCGGTGGTGAAGTCCTTGGCGTTATCGCCCACGTGTTGCACCATCGCGCGCAGGTCTTTGAAGTCCAACAACAGCAGACCGCTGTCGTCCGCGATCTTGAACACCAGCGTCAGCACACCTTGCTGTGTGTCGTTCAGGTTCAACATGCGTCCCAGCAACAACGGCCCCAAGTCGGAGATGGTGGCGCGCACCGGATGCCCCATCTCGCCGAACACATCCCAGAAGGTGACCGGATAAGCACGGTGCTCGAAATCTTCCAATTTCAACTGTTCGACGCGAGCCTGCACCTTGGCATTGCCGCCGCCGGTCTTGGCCAAACCGGAAAGGTCACCCTTGATGTCGGACATGAATACGGGCACGCCGATGCGGCTGAACGATTCGGCCAACGATTGCAGAGTGACCGTTTTGCCGGTTCCCGTCGCGCCGGTGATCAGGCCGTGTCGGTTCGCCATCTGGGGCAGCAGTACGAGCTCGTGTTTGTCGTTCTTGGCAATGAGCAAGGGTGCAGTCATGTGGATGTTTTTCCTTATTTCGATGGAGTGGTCTGTTGGGCGGAGGAAGCCAAGGCTTTGTTGATGGCATCAAGGCGGCGGTTCGCGTCTTTCGCTAACGAATGTCCCGGGTACTTTGCGACAAAATCCTCATACATCTTCTTGGAAGATTCTTTGTCGTTGAGTTTGTTCTCGGTGATGTCTGCATTGTTGAATTGGGCCTTGGTGGCCTCCTCGTGCTGAGGGGCCAAAGCGATGATGCGGTTGTTGACATCTATGGCCACTTTCCAGTCGCGCGTGGTGAATGTGGCGATGCGTTCCGCTGCCAGCAGGGCCTCCATACCCTCCGAACCTTTGAAGAGGTCAGCGACCTTCAGATAACTTTCGATCGCCTGTGCGGGCTGGTTTGACTTGTTCTGTTGGATGCTCGCCATGGCATGCAGCGCGCGCAGCACGACGGGGTCGTCTTTGTAGCGTTTGACGATGGTGTCGTAGGTCTTGAGCGCATTGGGGTAGTCGCGCATATCCTCGTCATACATCGCGGCCAGCGATTCGTAGGCCTGTTTCGTCTCGGTCGAGTCCGGGAATTGATTGATCAACTTGGCATAGGATTTTGCCGCCTGTTCGAACGCCTTCTGGTTCTTGCGTTGAACGTTGCCGATGGACAGCATGCTGTCGGCCCGCAAGGGGCTGGATGGGTACAGTGTCAGCATCTTTTCAAAATGATAAAGCGCCATCTGGGCATCCAGCAGCATCGCCTGGCGTGCATACGCGTGCTCGATCACGTCTTCCTGCAACCAGCTTTGATTGCTGACCAAGAAAGAAGCGCAGGCATCGGCGATGGCTGCCGCAAAATCTTTCTCGGTGTTTCCACCCAGATATCTCAGCATGTTCGCCAGACGTTCTTCACGTTCACCTTTCAATTTATCGATCTGGGCAGACCATGCTTTCAAGGTGTCGGCATGTTTTTTCAAGTCATCTCCCGCCAGAGTCTGCAATTGCTTCACAGCATCCTTATTGAAAGACGAACCGGGATAGGCGGCACGCAGCACCATCCAATCCAGCGCCGCCCCTGAATAGTTGTCCGTACGCAGATGCACCTGAGCCATCAGGTGAAAGACTTCGGCAGTTTCCGGAAAGTCCGGGAAGCGTTCCGTGAAACGCTGCATATCGTTCAATAGATCGGCATCTATCGGGTTGGCAGCCGAGGACATCAATCTCGAAAAGAGATTCTTGGTGGGGATCGTGTTTTTGACTGTGGCGCGGAACACATCCACTTTTTGCATCACAAGATTCTGCTGCGCCGTGCGAAGTTTGTTGGTGACGCTTTCGATTGGAAGTGGCTGCGGCGGACATTCGGCGACGTGCGGAGCGGCCGGAAGCTGGATCACTGGAGCCTCGACCTGATTGGCAGGAGGAGTCGGTGCAGAGGGAGGAATCGTACTGGCTGGCGCAGCACTCTCTGGTGTTGCTTGAGGGGCGGCCTCTTCGCCGGATGCCATTGCCGACGCAAACGTGAAACCCAGCCATACAGCCAATATTGTCAGCTTCCTCATTGATTTCCCCCTTGGATACAATTCTTAGATGGTTCGAGCGCGCTGAGGATAGCAGTCGGATTGCATCGCATCAACCCATTCGATGCCCAGTTCTTGCGGTGCTGTCCAAGGCCTTGGTCTACGCGGTATGGATCGAGTGGATTCTGGTAAGAGGCTTGTCATTGAGAGCGTGCTGGCCCAGTATGAACGCTCCGATCAAGTTCTAAGCCATATACTTGAGCTTGTCAGTTTAGAGAATGAAATCCCACCGATATGAATAATGCCGAGAGCCCAGTTGCCGAGAAGACCGGCCTACATCCACGTAACTTGCACCGTGGTCGCTACGACTTCGCGCAACTCATCGCCAGCAGTCCAGAGTTGAAGGACTTCGTTGCGGTGAACCAGTACGGCAACGAATCCATCGATTTCGTCGATCCGGCGGCAGTGAAGGCGCTCAACCGCGCGCTGTTGAAGTACTACTACGGCATCAAGGAGTGGGACATCCCCGCGCAATACCTGTGTCCGCCCATTCCCGGCCGTGCCGATTACATTCATTTCCTCGCCGACCTGCTGGCCGAGGACAATGGGGGCAACATTCCGCGTGGTGACAAGGTGAGTGTGCTCGATATCGGCGTGGGGGCAAACTGCATCTACCCCATCATCGGACATCGCAGCTACGGCTGGCATTTTGTGGGGACGGATGTGGATGAGGCTGCGCTGAAGAACGCGCGTCAGCTCTTGGATACCAACCAATTGGGTGATGCCATCGAACTG
The DNA here is from genome assembly GCA_029850565.1 of Gallionella sp. Classification (GTDB taxonomy): domain Bacteria; phylum Pseudomonadota; class Gammaproteobacteria; order Burkholderiales; family Gallionellaceae; genus Sideroxyarcus. The sequence goes on from JARCRR010000112.1 coordinate 5,348, forward strand.
CGGTTCCAGGAATCGCCTGCGTCCATCTTCGAAGGCGTTACCTATGCCGATGAATATTTCGACCTCACCATGTGCAACCCGCCGTTCCACGCTTCCTTGGCCGAAGCTCGGCAGGGCGCGCAGCGCAAATGGCAGAACCTCGGCAAAGAGAGCAACAAGCACAAGAAACCAGTGCTGAATTTCGGCGGGCAGGGCTTGGAGTTGTGTTGCGAGGGCGGCGAAGAAGCGTTCGTCACCCGCATGATCGAAGAGAGCGTCTCAGGTCGCGACCACTGTATGTGGTTCACCACCCTCATCTCCAAATCATCCAGCCTCCCGCACATCTACCGTTTGATCAAGAACATCGGCGCGGTGGATAACCGTACCTTCGAGATGTCCCAAGGTCAGAAGAAGAGCCGCTTTGTGGCTTGGACGTTCATGGATAAGGAGAAGAGAAGGGCGTTGGGGAAGCCTAAACCTTGACTGGATATTTGAATCCTCCTATCGTTTGTGCATCAACTTAATAAGGGATTTCCCCATGTCAGCCAAACTCGCAGAAATTCAAATACAGTCCAAACAGTTGGATGTGGAAGAGCGCGCGCAACTTGCAAGTTTCCTGCTTGGAACGCTAGAGCCAAGCGATAGCGGTGATGTCAGTCAAGCGTGGGAAGTTGAAATCAAAGCACGCTGGGCAGAGATTGAACGAGGTGGTGTTCAATTGATTCCAGCTACTGAAGTGTTTGCAGATATCCGCCGCAAG
>JARCRR010000113.1 GCA_029850565.1 Gallionella sp.
GTGGAGGATGTGGTCAAGGTAAACATGTTCTTTCTTGATCATCCCGGCAAGTCCGGCATCTTCAATCTGGGAACGGGGAATGCACAGAGCTTCAACGACGTAGCCGCTGCCACCATCAACACTTTGCGTGCAGCCAAAGGCGAAAGCGCACTGACCTTGGCGCAGATGCATGAACAGCAGATCATCCGCTACATCCCGTTCCCGGATGCGCTGCGCGGGAAATATCAAAGCTACACACAGGCCGACATCACCGCTTTGCGCGATGTGGGGTACGGCGAAAACTTCCTGACCGTCGAACAAGGGACGGCTCGCTACGTCAATTACATGCTGTTGAAGTGAACTAGGAGAGGGTGTGAAATCCGCGGCATCCGTCGCTTAACTTTGTGAAAGGAAATGTTATGAAGAAAGTCTTACTGTCTTTGGCCACGTTTTTTGCATTCAGCAGTTTTGCATTTGCAGCAATCGACTTGAATACGGCAACCAAAGAGCAATTGGAAAGTCTGAAAGGTGTCGGCCCTGAAAAGGCTCAAGCTATCATCGACTATCGACAGGCCAATGGTCCGTTCAAGAGCGTAAGCGACCTTGAGAACGTCAAAGGATTCGGCGAAAAGAGCATCAAGAAACTGAAAAAAGAAGTGTCCGTTGGCGGCGCTTCCGCTGACAAAAAAGAAGACAAGGCCGACAACAAAAAGATGAGCAAGGAAGAGAAAAAGGCTGCAGAAAAGTCTGAAAAAGAAGCCAAGAAAGCCAAGAAAGAAGATAAAAAAGAAGGCAAAGAATCTAAAAAAGAAGATGCTCATGAGCATCATGATGCCGCAAGAAAATAACTGTTCGTTTCAATTACCAAACCCGCCACTTGTTTTCGGCGGGTTTTTTATGGCCGTTAGATTGGAATCTTCATAGCTTATGACTTTAGGTTCGTTAGCCTTGCGCTTGAATTCGGCTAGACTTCACGAATCAGAAATCCATTCAAGAGGTGAGATATGTCGAACGTATTCGAAAACAACTCCTTATCCATCGGACGCACACCGCTCGTTAAACTGAATCGTATCGGTGATGGCGCGAAAGCCAACATCCTCGCCAAGATCGAAGGGCGCAATCCCGCCTATTCGGTCAAGTGCCGAATCGGTGTGGCGATGGTCGACGATGCCGAGAAACGTGGCGTTCTTGGCCAAGGCAAAGAGATCGTCGAGCCAACCAGTGGTAATACGGGTATCGCGCTGGCTTTCGTTGCCGCCGCGCGTGGTATCCCTCTCACACTGACCATGCCTGAGACGATGAGTATCGAGCGCCGCAAACTGCTCGTTGCATTCGGCGCGAAGCTGGTGTTGACCGAAGGCGCGAAAGGCATGAGCGGCGCAGTGGCGAAAGCCAAAGAGATCGCCGAGTCCGATCCAAAATATGTGCTGTTGCAGCAATTCGAGAATCCGGCCAATCCTGCGATCCACGAAGCCACGACAGGGCCCGAGATTTGGAACGACACCGATGGCAAGATCGACATCTTCGTGTCTGGCGTGGGCACCGGCGGCACCATCACCGGTGTATCGCGCTACATCAAGAACACCAAAGGCAAGGCGATCCGTTCAGTCGCGGTCGAACCATCGGCGAGCCCCATCTTGACGCAGAAACGTGCGGGCCAAGAGCTGAAACCGGGGCCACACAAGATACAGGGTATCGGTGCAGGCTTTGTCCCCGGCGCACTAGACTTATCGTTGGTGGATGACATCGAGCAAGTCACTAACGAAGATGCGGTGTTGTATGCACGTCGACTAGCACGTGAAGAAGGTATCTTGTCTGGCATCTCTTGCGGGGCGGCTGTGGCCGTGGCGGTACGTTTAGCCAAACGAGCAGAGAACGAAGGCAAGACCATCGTCGTCATCTTGCCTGACTCGGGAGAGCGTTATCTCAGCTCTATCCTGTTTGAAGGGTTATTCGACGCGACAGGCATCGCTATCTAACGCAAGCAGTGCAAAAGGTAACGCCAGCATTTATCATGCTGGCGTTTTCCATTTACGGAACGGCAATATGTACAAGACGCTGGACGACTATGTCGGCAATACACCGCTGGTCAGACTCAAACGCATTCCGGGCAACACATCCAACATCATCCTCGCCAAACTGGAGGGGAATAATCCTGCCGGTTCGGTGAAGGATAGGCCGGCGCTTTCCATGATACGTCGCGCCGAGGAGCGCGGTTCCATCAAGCCGGGTGACACGCTCATCGAGGCGACCAGCGGCAATACCGGCATCGCATTGGCAATGGCGTCGGCGATGCGTGGTTACAACTTGATTCTAGTCATGCCGGATAATCAGAGTATCGAGCGTCGTCAGACCATGCGCGCGTTCGGTGCGGAGCTGATCCTCACCCCCAAGGAGGGCAGTATGGAATTGGCACGCGACACGGCGGAGGGATTGCGTAACGAGGGGCGCGGCATCATCCTCGATCAGTTCGCCAATCCGGATAATCCTCTTGCGCATTACGAAGGGACTGCGCCAGAGATATGGCGTGATACTCAAGGCAGGATCAGCCATTTCGTCAGCAGCATGGGCACGACGGGAACCATCATGGGTTGCTCGCGCTTCTTCAAAGAGAAGAATTCCAACATTCAAGTCATCGGAGTACAGCCTGAAGAGGGTGCGCAGATACCGGGTATCCGTAAATGGCCGGAGGCATATCTCCCCAAGATATACAGCCCCAAGAACGTCGACGGTTTGGAGTATGTGGGCCAGCAAGACGCGGAAGTGATGATGCGTCGCTTGGCCAGTGAAGAAGGCATCTTCTGTGGCGTGTCATCTGGCGGAGCGTTGAGCGTGGCGTTACGTATCTCACAACAAGTCGAGAACGCGACCATCGTGTTCATCGTGTGCGACCGCGGAGATCGCTATTTGTCGACAGGAGTGTTTCCGGCTTAGGCTGGCAGCATCAACAAAAACGGCGCTTCATAAAGCGCCGTTTTTGTGGGGCGATACTACGATTAATAACGGTGATTGATTCCAAGTGTGAATGATTGGCTGGTAGTCAGTTGTTCGCCGTTTACGTTTTGTGAGATCGGTAGTTGCCATAATCCATAAATATTCGTTCCTGTTGCAATCGCAAAAGTCACGCCTGGAGTCAGGTACAGGAATTTTCCGCCTGTTGCCGTTCCTGCCATACCAGTGGCATCTGCTGGAGCTGCCAATCCGCTGTCCTGCGCATTGTTCTGATAGTTGATCTGGAGCAAACCGCTTGCTTTGTTATTGAATGCATAGCGCATACCTGCGTCTATGTTGATCTGATTGCCGGGTTTGAAGTCTGCAAGGTGATTGATCGAAGTTTGCAACAGTGCCTGTGCGAAATAGCTCAGGGAATCTCCACGCGTTCCAGATTGCCAAAAAGTGCCTACGATCAGATCAGTGCTGCCGTTACCCGGCTGCAAGGGAACCTCACTTGGGATCATGCCTTGGTCATTGGTGATGTTTTTACGGCCCGTCGCCAATTTCACACCTGCCTTGATGCCAAACCCGCTCATGTCGTCGAGTGCGAAGCGATAGCGCGCAACGGCTCTGATGTCTCCCAACGCTTTTGCGTCAAATGTTTCGATAGTGGGCGCGGTCGGATCAGCGATGGTGTGTTGGTGATTTCGCATCACATAGGGCAATTGCAACGAGAGCCCAAACGAATCATCCAGGGTGTAGTCCACTGTGGCAGTGATCAGGCTTAATTTGGTGGCCAGGTTTTCCACCTCGTCCCCGGGGTTAAGTGTTGGATCGGTGGGGGCGGGGGCGGTTACCTTACTGCTTCCTGCACGCAACTGATCTATTTTGGCCTGGCTGTACCGCAGGTCGATACTCAAGCCAGGTTGGTTGGTGCTGTGTTCATCCCAATTGGTATTGACGTTGCAGGCCGAGCTACCGCAACTTGCATAGGCGCCGGAGATTGAAATAAAGGGCAGACAAAAGGCGATAAAGCGTAAGTGACGCATGATGTAACTCTTCCGAAGAATCGAGGAGAAAAGATGCTAGCGCAAAACATCAACACGCCTATGCGGCATATTGTCGCAGTTGTTTACGGATTCTGTGCCACACGCTGCTTCGATAGCGCCGGATTTGCCGCGAAATAACGTTTGATCCCGCCAAGTATGGCGCGTGCCATCTCGTCTTGGTAGTCCTCATCTTTCAATCGTTGCTCCTCATCAGGATTGCTGATGAAGGCAGTTTCGACCAAGATGGAAGGGATGTCAGGAGATTTCAATACGGCGAATCCAGCCTGTTCGACATGGCCGCGATGCAGTGTGTTGATGTGCCCGACTTCTTTGAGCACATGTTTGGCCAGTTTCAGGCTGTCATTGATGGTGGCGGTCTGTGACAGGTCGAGCAGCGTACGAGCGAGATAAGGGTCTTTGATGGCGAGATTCACACCGCCGATCAAGTCGGCTTCATTTTCTTTCTTTGCTAGCCAACGTGCCGAGGCGCTGGTCGCGCCGCGTTCAGACAATGCAAATACAGAGGAGCCGCGAGCATGTGGTTTCACGAAAGCGTCGGCATGGATGGAAACGAACAGATCAGCATTGACCTTGCGCGCTTTTTCCACGCGACCGACCAAGGGGATGAAGTAGTCTCCGTCGCGTACGAGGACACCACGCATGCCCGCTACCTCGTCGATCTGGGCCTTCAATTTACGCGCGATAGAGAGCGTGACATGTTTTTCATTCGTACCGCGATGTCCGTGCGCTCCCGGATCTTCACCACCATGCCCGGCATCGATCGCTACGATGAGGACGCGATTGCTCAGTTCTGGCCGTGCTGAGGGAGTCGCTTTCGGAGCGGGCAAGTCAGACAACTCTACACTGGGCCTGAGTGCGACAGGGGGCGGGGCAGTGGCCCCACTTGTGGCGAGTTTTGACTCACCTTGTTGAGCCAATGCCATCAACGGGTCGATGGCGACCAGCGGGTATACATCCAGCACCAGACGGTGACCGTATTCCCCCACAGGCTTGAGGCTGAACAACTGCGGCTTTACTTCTGACTTCAGATCGAGCACCAAACGCACCACGCCGGGTTTGAAGCGTCCCACGCGCACACTCTTGATGTAAGGATCGTCGTTGCCAATCTTGTTCACCAATTCGTTCAATGAGGCATTGATCGCCACATCCTCAAGGTCGATCACCAGACGTTCCGGATTCTTGATGGTAAACAGGTTGTAGCGGATGGCTTGCTTCGATTCCAGCGTGAGGCGCGTGTAATCCTGTGCAGGCCAGACACGTGCCGAGTTGATGGTGATCTCCGCCCAAGCCGACGGTAGCCAAAGCAACGTGGCGATCAGAACTAAACGGGTAGCGCGTTCAAGCATTGTTGACCTGCATCGGTATAAGCATGTAGCAATAGTTCACGCTCGTCTTGGAGTATCTGGAAAGTGAGGCTGATATCTGCCGGTGGTAGCAATCCGCTGGCTTGCTCGGGCCACTCCACCAGGCACACATTGATGCCATCAAACTCGTCACGGAACCCGGCGCTTTCCCATTCATCGGCACCGCGGAAACGGTATAGATCGAAGTGGCGCAAGTTCAATCCTGCCACCGTGTATTGCTCGACCAGAGTGTAGGTCGGGCTCTTCACTCGCCCTGTATAGCCCAACGTTTGCAATAGCGCGCGCACCAGTGTCGTCTTGCCTGCACCCAAGTCGCCGCGCAGATAGATCACCAGACCAGGGCGCAAAGTGCGTGCGAACCGCGTCGCAAAGGCGATGGTCGCAGCCTCATCGGGCAGGTGTATTCGGCTATGATTCGGTTCATGCAAAACGTGACACCTCAAACGGATATGGACGCACTCGCCGCACGCATCAAATCGTGGGGCAAATCACTGGGTTTCCAAGCGGTGGGCATCAGCGACACACACCTCGATTCAGCCGAGACGCACCTGCTGCAATGGCTTGCGGACGGGCATCACGGCGCGATGGATTATATGGCAAAACACGGGGCCAAACGTGCGCGTCCAGCCGAGTTGATACCGGGCACTATGCGCGTCATCTCGGTACGCATGAACTACTACCCGGAGTATGCGAAGGATACCGATGACGTGTTGCAAGACGGCAGTCGCGCCTTCATTTCGCGTTATGCCTTGGGGCGTGACTACCACAAGGTTTTACGTAACCGACTGGAGAAGCTGGCACAGCAAATACGCGATGAAGTTGAATGCCGATGTCGTGTGTTCACCGACAGTGCACCGGTATTGGAAGTAGAGCTGGCGCAAAAGGCACAACTCGGTTGGCGCGGCAAGCACACCTTGCTGCTGTCGCGCAAACAAGGTTCATGGTTCTTTCTCGGCGAGATATTCATTGACCTGGCGCTGCCGGTGGATGTGCCGCAAGAAGATCACTGTGGCACATGCAATGCCTGTATTGATGTCTGTCCCACACAAGCCATCACCGCACCTTATCGACTTGATGCACGCCGCTGCATTTCCTACCTTACCATCGAACTGAAAGACAGCATTCCCGTCGAATTGCGTCCACTCATCGGCAACCGCATCTATGGCTGCGACGATTGCCAATTGACCTGTCCGTGGAACCGCTTCGCGCAAAAGACCGTCGAGCCGGACTTCGCTGTGCGAAACGGACTGGATGATGTGGGCCTCGTCGAACTTTTCGCATGGGACGAGGCGCTGTTCCAACAACGATTGGCAGGCAGTCCTATCTACCGTATCGGTCACGAACAATGGTTGCGTAACATCGCTGTCGCACTAGGAAACGCACCCAAAACTGAGGCTGTTGTCGTGGCATTGCAAACACGTTCACAACATCTATCGCCACTTGTTCGAGAGCACGTGGAATGGGCGCTACAAAGGCATTCAAGGGGATAAATTCCTTGACAATTTCGGCCGCTCCCATAA
>JARCRR010000114.1 GCA_029850565.1 Gallionella sp.
GCAACTTCTGCAAGCTATGTTCTCGTATTTTATAGGTAATCTTCTCATTGCGCAAATCTGATTGCACACGGAATCCGGCTGCGCGGAGCGTATCGGCCACTTTCCCCGCATAGACTTCCTGCGCTTGCGAGATATTCATCACCACCAACTGCACGGGAGCCAGCCATAGCGGCATCGCACCGGCATGGTTCTCGACCAGGATGCCGATGAAACGCTCGAGCGACCCCAGAATGGCGCGATGCAACATCACTGGCGTCTTGCGCGTGTTGTCCTCGTCCACAAACTCCGCCCCCAAACGTCCCGGCATGGAAAAATCCACTTGGATGGTGCCACACTGCCATGAACGCCCGATGGCGTCCTTGATGTGGAATTCGATCTTGGGGCCATAGAAAGCACCCTCACCCGGCAATTCGACCCATTCCATACCGGATGCACGCAAGGATGCACGCAGTGCATCCTCGGACTTATCCCAGATATCGTCCGAACCTACGCGGCTTTCCGGACGCAAGGCCAATTTCACCACCACATCGTTGAAGCCAAAGTCTTTGTAGACCTTGAGCACCAGCGCATTAAAAGCCGTCACCTCGGCCTCGATCTGCGCCTCGGTACAGAAGATATGACCGTCATCCTGCACGAAACCGCGCACACGCAGCAGTCCGTGCAAACCACCGGAAGGTTCGTTGCGGTGGCACGAACCGAACTCACCATAGCGCAGCGGCAGCTCGCGATAGGAACGCAGATCGGCATTGAACACCTGCACATGACCGGGGCAGTTCATCGGCTTGATGGCGTAGTCGTGCTTCTCCGACTCCGTGGTGAACATATTGGCCTTGTAATGCTCCCAGTGCCCGGATTTCTCCCACAGCACACGATCGATGATCTGCGGACAGCGTACTTCCTGATAACCGTTCTCCACGTAAACGCGGCGCATATACTGCTCGATCACCTGCCAGATAGCCCAACCTTTGGGATGCCAGAACACCATGCCCGGCGCCTCGTCTTGCATATGGAACAGATCGAGTTGCTTACCCAGCTTGCGATGGTCGCGCTTCTCCGCCTCTTCCAGACGCACCAGATACGCATCGAGTTCTTCTTTCTTCGCCCAAGCCGTACCGTAGATACGTTGCAACATCTCATTCTTGGAATCGCCGCGCCAATAAGCGCCGGCGACCTTCATCAATTTGAATGCCCTGAGTTTGCCGGTCGAAGGTACGTGCGGGCCGCGACACAAGTCGGTGAACTCACCTTCGCTGTACAGAGAGACATCCTGCTCGGCAGGAATGGATTCAATGAGTTCAGCCTTGTATGCTTCACCGATGGATTTGAAATAGGCGACTGCTTCATCGCGTGGCAAGACCTTACGCGTCACAGGCAGGTCTTTCTTAGCCAGTTCCGCCATGCGTTTTTCGATAGCCGTCAGATCTTCCGGGGTGAAGGGGCGTGAATAGGCAAAGTCGTAGAAGAAGCCGTTTTCGATCACGGGGCCGATGGTGACCTGTGCTTCAGGGAACAATTCCTTCACAGCATAGGCCAACAAGTGTGCTGTCGAGTGGCGGATGAGATCAAGACCGTCCTCGTCTTTATCAGTGATGATCGCCAACTTCGCATCGTTGGAAATCAAATGGGAAGTATCGACCAAGACACCGTCGACTTTTCCCGCAAGCGCCGCGCGCGCCAAACCCGCACCGATGCTCAGCGCGACTTCAGCGACCGTCACTGGGTTGGGAAAACCGCGTTGCGAACCATCCGGTAAGGTAATAAGAGGCATTTCGATTCACTCTGAAAATACAAATGCGGCTTCTGCCGCACTTTGATATTGATCTTTGGCGCAACCCTGCGCCAAGAGGCGCGAAGTATAACGCAACTCAAGTCGCCATGTTGAAGTAGGCTATCAACGCATCAAGGGTAAAGACGAACAACAAGCTTTGAAGAACTGCGCGAATAGCAACCTTGGGAACCTCGGTCACAGAAGGTTGAGCTTGCATGCCGTTGTAACACGAGATCGTTGAGATGGCGATTCCAAATAGACAGCCTTTGAATGCGACGAGAACGAATTCACTGAGCTTCACCGTATTCAAGAATCTACCGATCTGATCAAGGTAGGATACGTTTTGGAATAAGGCACTCACAGCCAATCCTCCCCCTACCGCAACGACCTGAAAATAGATGGTCAGTGCCACAACAGCCAATGTGACACCAAAAATACGTGGCACCACCAGATAGTCCTGAGGCGAGATACCCATCCACAAGAGTTGCGTCATCTCGTTTCGCGTCTTCATCAAAGCTAATTCAGAAGCGATTGCGGCACTACTGCGAGCAATGATGATGATGGCAGCAAACAGTGGGCCTACTTCCCTGACTACCGTCCAGATCAAGACCTTCACCGTCAGTTCACTGTCCCCCCCCACCAAGGAAGTCGTCTGGGTGATCACTAGCGTTCCACATAGAAAGCCAAAGATGCCAACAATGCCCCACGCCTCCACGCCGGTAAAGAATATCTGGCGGTGAAAGACTGCATTCACCGGAACGATCTTAAGGACATGCGAATGGGTGGTCGCATACCACCACAAAGCAAAGCAACCTCGAACGGTCTGCACCAATTGCTCCAACTTCAGCCACAGACCGATGTTTTTCCAGAGTGCCGTCATCAATTTGCCGCCAGCAAAGGAGGATACCAGCCACAAACTGGCAATACCGTGTCTCCCTTCAGCACCTGCTCACCCAACTCGGTCAATCCGCCAGACAGCTCAACAGTGTCTGCAACAGCCTTGGAACAGACCACCGGATACCCATGAGATTTGGTCAGTTCCTCCATCTTAATTGCCAAGCCGACCACTTCACCGATGGCCGTGTATTCGTGTCGCACCTCGGAACCGATGTGACCGATCACCACCTCTCCAACGTGCAATCCGATACCTATCTCAATCGGTGCAATCCCTCTTTCTTTCAATCTCAAATTAACCTGCCGCACCCGTAGCAACATCTCCTGCGCCGCCTCCAGTGCATTCTTCTCTGGGCAGTCCAACTCTTGCGGGGCACCAAAGTAAGCCATGATCGCATCGCCGATGAACTTGCCCACCGTACCCTCATGCTGATGGATCGCGCTCGTCATTTCTGAAAAATACTCGTTCAATACCGAGACCAATTCTTGCGGGGGACTTCCCTCGCTACGGGCACCAAAATTGTGGATGTCTGCGAACAATATGCACACCCGCTTGCGCTCCCCCTCCAGTCTTGATTGCACATTACCTGCCATCAAAGCCCGCAAGGTCTCGGCGCTGACATAGTTCCCGAATATGCCGCGCAACTGCTTATTCTCCTGCGCTTTCAAGAACAACTCATAGAATGATCTAAATCCGAAAGCCGCCAACCCGGAAAGCAAGATTCCGCCAACGGGCAGATAGACCGACTGACTCAGTAGCCATGTTGAATATGCCAGCAGAGCGAATGGAAAAACAACGAGGGCGACAAATTTATACCAGTGCAACCGGGCGAACCAAAGGACTGTAGCCAGAAGACTCAGAAGCAGAACCAGATAAGGATGGAATTCCTTAATCATCCCGTCATTCAGCATTGTGCGTAATGCTTGGGCTTGCCAAACCACCGCGGAAAGATGACGCGTTTCCGGCTCCCAGGCTGCGAGCGCCACCGGTAGGTTCACGCGATCTTCGAATGGCAGAACCAAACCTATCAATACGGGTTTCCCAGAAAATGTACGTATCAACTGCTCATCGTCACCACGCTCTGACCATTCCAACACTTTGTGGAAGGGGACGTAATTGAATTCTTCGCCGATTGCGAAGTTGACCAGCCCTCGCGTCTTGTTCTTACTTCCCAAGCGGGCCGCCATCTCTTCGGTCAGCGTCGCTCCTTGGGCATTGACGGTACATTGGTTGGGGTCTGCACGACGCGACACCCCGTCCTTCTCGGCACAAACGATGACGGTAGCTAGGGAGTCCGAACCAGACGCTTCGATGAGTGCGGGGAACACGCTTCTAAAGTTTCCATTCTCGTCTAGTG
>JARCRR010000115.1 GCA_029850565.1 Gallionella sp.
GATGAGCCGCGCTTCTTGAGTCGCATGGGCATCTATAACCCGCAGGGTTCGTTCGTCGGCGTGCCGATTCGCATCGGCAAGAAGGTGGTCGGCGTGTTGGCGGCACAACCCGCGCCCGGCATGAAGAAACTACTCAACGAATACCAACGTTTCCTTGAGATGGTCGCCAACCTGATCGGGCAGAGCGTGCGCCTATCGCACGAGGTCGCACAAGAAAAGATGGAGATCGTGGAAGAGCGCGATGTGTTGCGCAGGAACGTGCGCAGCCAGTTCGGCTTTGACAACATCATCGGCCACACCCAAGCGATGAAGAAGATATTCGAGCAGGTGCGCCTAGTCGCGAAGTGGAACACCACCGTGTTGATACGCGGTGAGACGGGCACCGGCAAGGAACTCATCGCCAACGCCATCCATTACAACTCGCCGCGTGCGCGCGGCAGCTTCGTCAAACTCAACTGTGCGGCGCTGCCCGAGACTTTGCTGGAATCCGAATTGTTCGGCCACGAGAAAGGTGCTTTTACCGGTGCGGTGGCACAACGCAAAGGACGCTTCGAGCAAGCCGAAGGCGGCACCGTGTTCCTCGACGAGATCGGAGAGATCTCCGCCTCGTTCCAAGCCAAGCTGCTGCGCGTGTTGCAGGAAGGTGAACTGGAGCGCGTCGGCGGCACCAAGACCATCAAAGTGGATGTGCGCGTCGTCGCCGCCACTCACCGCGATCTTGAATCCGAGGTGGAGAAGGGGCGCTTCCGGGAGGACTTGTATTACCGCCTCAACGTGATGCCACTCTACTTGCCCCCTGTGCGTGAACGCATGGAAGACGTGCCTGAGATCGCACGTTTCCTAGTGGACAAGATCGGCACCAAGCAAGGTCGTACGCTCAACTTGGCCGACACCGCACTGCGCGTGCTGATGCATCACGACTGGCCAGGCAATGTGCGCGAATTGGAGAATTGTCTGGAACGCGCCTCTGTGATGACAGAAGGAAACCAGATCGACCGCGATGCCATCCTGCTCACAGGCATCGACGAAAAGATCTCGACCAGCCACGGCGCGATACAAAGTCTCAACCTGGATGACCCCAATCTGGACGAACGCGAACGTGTCATCGCCGCCCTCGAGCAAGCAGGTTGGGTGCAAGCAAAAGCGGCGCGACTGCTCGACATGTCGCCGCGCCAGATCGCTTATCGCATCCAGACGCTGAACATCAAAGTGCGCCAGATTTAACCGACGATATTCATTAGCCACGTCATTCCGGCCTGCGCCGGAATGACGTGCCGATATGCGGGCATACAACTTGCTGTCTTATGCTCAAGGTCGAAGATGCTACAAATCGGCCTACCGCATCGGACAAATAAAATTGCCGATGTGTTTTTCAATTCACGAAAGATAGAAGAGACCAATATGGCGATCAAAGACATCAAAGCGTTTTCCGAAAAAGCTAAAACTGACGCTGAACTGAAAGAAAAACTGGCTGCCTGCCAAAAGGTGCGCGAGTTACTCACGCTGGCGAAAGAAGGCGGATTCCAATTCATCGAGGATGAGTTGTACCCGCCCAATGAACCCCAGTTCACGGCTGACCAGCTTTCCGAAAGAATGGCTAAGGCATTGTTGCGCGCATGACAGTGATGAGCACGACGAACAACGAAGACCGGACGACAGTCCGGTTCTTTGTCACCTACACCGGCGTCAAATTACCGTTCAAGCTGGTGAATGAATTGCAGCCTAGCGAAGTGGAGAATCGCAACACCTTCTTTCGCGGCTACTTCGATGCGCAAGACCGACTCACCGGCTTCGACAAACTCGCCTATGGCGAGACCGAGCTATCACATCGCTACACCTATCATGCCAACGGCAAACTTGAGCAAGCCCAGATCACCGACATCGATGGCGAGATCACTGATATGACATTCGATGCCGAGAACATCGCCGGGTGACCCTAGACCCGGCCAAGATCGATGCGCTCGATCCAGTTCTCACCAATCAGGATGACCATTTGTGGTTGGCGTTCTGGCGCGACCAACGCACCGATTTCCATCAAGCTCTAGTCAACCCATTATTGAGCCGGTTCTGGTCTAGCCTTGAATCGACTCAAGGCAGCCGCGTGTTCGTGCCGCTTTGCGGCAAAAGTCTGGACATGCTGTGGCTGTCGCAACAAGGCCATGACGTGATCGGTGTCGAGTTGAGTCCGGTGGCCGTGGAAGGATTCTTCCGCGAGAACGGCTTGCACCCTACTCAACGGCAGATGGGACAGTTCACCTTATGGAACGATGGCAAGCTGAGCATCTTATGCGGAGACTATTTCGCCCTGACCGCAGAAGATATCGGCCACTTCGATACCGTTTATGACCGTGCCTCACTCACCGCATTGCCCGAGAACATTCGCGGCCGATACGTAGAACAGTTGAGTCGACTCGTGCCGAAGACCGCCAAAGTGTTCTTGCTGACCATCGAAGACGCTGCGGCAGATGCGACGCTGCCCCAAGCCAACGGCATCGACACAGAGATCACATCACTCTACACATCCGGCTTCGACATCGACCTTGCCTATGTCGAAAGCGTATTCGAACTTGACCCCGAGTTACCGTTGCAACCGGCTAAACGTGCCGAATACAAAGTCTATCGGCTGTGCGCGAGATAAAAGGAATTGGGTGGAAGTGGAGTTGCTTGAAGAGGCGGCTAGTCGGCCATTGCGGACCGAGGGATCAGCAGAAAGTGAGTCTGTTTTGTAGGCTAGAACGGCCGTAGGGAAGACTCGCTCTAGGTCTGCTGCAAGCCATCCGCGGTCACTTGATGGGCATCGATTTTTCCGTCCTCTAGAGGGTAAACCCTTTTCAGGCGCCCCCACACATAACGGACATTCGGTATTCCTATGTAAGGTTTCAAGCCTCCTTTCGACTAACGCTTGCATCCGCCATTTTGGCTATGCCATCACATTCAAGGAGAGCTCCAATGAAACTCAATACAATCGCAAAATCCCTGATCTCTTCCTGCGCGCTGGCCGCTGCCATGAGCGGCGCTGCCATGGCCGCTCCCTGCGGCGCAGCCAATCCCTGTGCGGCACGATCACGCCAGACAGCTAGCGCCAATCCTTGTGCCGGGAAGAATCCCTGTGCAGCAAAAAGCAAACACAAAGCGAATCCCTGTTCCGCAAAGCACGGCAAGACGGCCAATCCGTGCGCAGCCAAGAACCCCTGTGCTGCGAAGAATCCCTGCGGTGCCAAGAACCCATGCGCAGCGCACTAATCACACAGCCAGCGTCGCCTTCGACCGGCCCTGCAACGGGGTTGGTCGATGATCCAGATCTTTCCCTGCTGTCGTTGGCCCAACTGCAATCCATGCAGCGCGCAGGCCGGGAAATACTGGAAATGTATCGCGTGCTGAAGAAAGCCGAACTGAATATCGTCGGCGAAGTGTTGCGCGACTCTCTGAACCGGGGCGAGACGTTCTACGAATTCAACCACTACCCCGATGACGACGTGTACGACCGCGAGACGCATGCGCAGTATTACTATCACGCGCATCGCAGCGAAACGGGGGAGCACGGTCATTTCCACTGCTTCCTGCGCCTCAAGGGCATGCCCGCCGGCGTTTCTCCCATCGAGTATCCCGTGACCGATCCTTGGCCGAAAGGCGATGAAGCGCTGTCGCACCTGGTCGCTATCGCCATGGACGGCTACGGCTTTCCGACAACCCTGTTCACCACCAACCGCTGGGTGACCGCCGAAGCCTGGTATCCCGCCGAGC
>JARCRR010000116.1 GCA_029850565.1 Gallionella sp.
AGTCGACTCGCTCAGCCTTGGCCAAACGTGTCTGCCTCAGCACAGTCACCCACACTAATCGATTGTTTTTTATATATTTTTAAAGAACTTTTTGAAGCTTTTTTCGCTGCCTCAGCGGCGAAGAGGTGCGCATTATATAGACGGCGAACTTCTCGTCAAGCGTTTTGTAAAACTTTCTTCACATAAATGTGCGGGCACGCTGAAACACCAGCAAAACGTACAATGCACACCTCCATCATTTGCTGTGAAAGTGTGTCGTGAAACTCATCCTAGGCATCGAATCCTCCTGTGACGAAACCGGTATCGCGCTGTATCACGCTGATCGCGGACTTCTTGCGCACACCCTGCATTCGCAGATCGCACTCCATAATGAGTATGGTGGCGTGGTCCCTGAGCTCGCCTCGCGCGACCACGTGCGCTATGCCCTTCCATTGATTCGCAGCGTCCTACAAAATGCAGGCTGCACACTTGATGACATCGATGCTATCGCCTACACCCAAGGCCCCGGCCTGTCCGGCGCACTGCTGGTCGGTGCCAGCATCGCCTGCGCACTGGCCTATACATTGGATGTCCCGACGATAGGAGTGCATCATTTGGAGGGTCACCTGCTTTCACCGCTACTTTCCGAGCCCGCCCCAAAATTTCCATTCATTGCACTATTGGTTTCCGGAGGACACACGCAATTGATGCGTGTCGATGGCGTAGGTCGCTACACCTTACTAGGCGAGTCTATCGACGATGCCGCAGGCGAAGCATTCGACAAGAGCGCAAAGCTGCTTGGTTTGGACTATCCCGGCGGCGCCTTGCTGTCCAAGCTGGCACAGCGAGGCACACCCGGCAGATTCAAACTCCCGCGTCCTATGCTGCACAGCGGCGATCTTGATTTCAGTTTCAGCGGGTTAAAGACCGCCGTGCTCACACTCACGCAGCAACACGAACTGGACGATCAGACTCGCGCCGACATCGCCCATGCCGCACAAGAAGCCATCGTGGATGTATTGGCACAAAAGGCATTATCGGCTCTCGGCCAGACAGGATTGGATCAACTGGTGATCGCGGGGGGGGTGGGCGCGAACCAATCGTTGCGTGCTCGCCTGCATCACGACATCAGCAAGCGCGGCGGCACGGTGTTCTACCCTGACTTGGAATTCTGCACCGACAACGGCGCAATGATCGCCTTCGCAGGCGCGATGCGTTTGCAGCATCAGGAAGCCCAACACGACTATCGCTTCAATGTGAAGCCGCGCTGGGATATACAGGAACTGAATTACGCGGACTGAGCTTCTTTCTTCTTACTGCCGATCTTGCTTTCCTTGCCTGTCATCAGATTCTGGATGTTGCTCTTGTGACGCCAGATCAGCAGCATCGACATGATCGCCGTAGCGAACACCAACTCAGGGCGCAATTGGAACAGCATCGCATAGACAGGTGCCGCTATCGCCGCAACCAGAGCGGAGAGCGAGGAATAGCGGAACACGACCGCCACCAGCAACCAAGTGCCCAGTACCGCCAAACCCATCCATCCGTTCAACGCCAACAGCACACCCAAAGCCGTCGCCACCCCCTTACCTCCTTGGAATTTTAGGAAGACTGGAAATACGTGCCCCAAAAAGACCGCCAAAGAAACTAAAGCCACCAACAGCAAACCCTCGCCATCGTGCGACGCAAAACGTATCGCCAAGAATACAGCCAGCCAGCCTTTGGCCGCATCGCCCAGCAATGTCAGCACCGCAGCCGCCTTCTTGCCGCTGCGCAACACATTCGTCGCGCCGGGGTTGCCCGAGCCATAGGTACGCGGGTCGGCGAGGCCGAATGCCTTGCTCATCAATACCGCGAACGAAACGGAACCAAGCAAGTAGGCGCATACAACAAAGATCAGAGTAGTCATCTGGATTACCTTAAAATGCGAAAGCGGCGCATTCTACTCGAATGCCTTAATTGCCACCAAACGACCCGCCACACACCCTATGGACATCATCTTTATACGCGAACTCAAAGTCGTCACCCTCATCGGCATCTATGAAAGAGAGAAGCGCGTCCCGCAGACATTGCAGCTCGACTTAGACATCGCCCTACCCAACAGCCGCGCCTGCCAAAGCGACGACATCAACGATGCGCTGGACTACGCACAGGTAGCGCAACATATTCAGGCCGTCTTGAGCGAAGGTCATTTTTCGCTGCTGGAGACTCTGGCCGAACATATCGCCCAGATCATCCTCAGGGACTTCAACGCGCCATGGGTAAAAGTCAGCGTCGCTAAACTACAAGCCATCCGCAACTGCAAGATGGTCGGCATCAGCATCGAGCGCGGACAGCTCATCTAAAATTAGGCTTCAAGTACAACGATATACCTCGTCGAGCTAGCCTCACCTCCGCGCAACTAAGCACAATCTGGGCAGGAGTACTTCTTAAGTTCTGACCACAAAAATATATGGCGCCCCTTATTCGTCGCTCATGCGCCCCTTATTCGTCGCTCATAAATAAAGAATTTGCCCAAGCCTCTATTTTTATGGATAATGCGCGCCCTTATAGGTATCCGTGCGCGTACAACCGCCGCGCCCAACTTTAGTTAGGAACACAAAATGAGAGCAGACATCCACCCCGCATACAACGAAGTCGCAGTCACTTGCAGTTGCGGCAACAAATTCAACACCCGTTCCACATTGGGCAAACCGACATTGCATGTCGAAGTCTGCTCCGAGTGCCACCCGTTCTATACCGGCACACAGAAGATCGTGGACACCGCTGGCCGTATCGAGAAGTTCAACAACAAATATAAGACTGGCGCCAAAGCGGCAGCTTGATGGATCGCGAATAAGCTTTAAGATTAAAGGCAGCGTTGGCTGCCTTTTTCTTTTGCGGAACGAAACCCATGAAAAAAACGCTCTCGATATTGTTGCTCACTTGTTTTGCGCTGATCTTCACTGGCTGCGCACAGAATCCTGTTTCCGGAAAACAGGATTTCGTCATGATGTCGGAGTCGCAAGAGATCAGCATCGGTCGCAATGCGGATGTGGACGTGCGCAAGCAATACAAGGTCTACGACAACCCTGCACTGCAAAACTATGTGAATCGTGTAGGCCAGGCAGTCGCCAAGAACAGTCACCGCCCCAATCTGAACTACCACTTCACCGTGCTCGATTCGCCCGAGATCAATGCCTTTGCACTGCCCGGCGGTTACATCTACATCACACGCGGCATCATGGCTTATCTCAACTCCGAAGCCGAATTGGCCGCCGTTTTGGGGCACGAGGTCGGGCATGTGACCGCACGTCATGGCGTACGTCAACAAAGCGCCTCTCAGGCCACAGGGATCGGTATCTCGCTTGCCTCGATCTTCGTGCCCGGACTTTCAACGCAAGCCGGAAGTGACATCGCCAACCTGCTCAGTGGTGCACTGCTTTCCGGCTATGGACGCGAGCATGAACTCGAAGCTGATCGTCTCGGCGCGCAATATCTGGCACGCACCTCCTACGACCCGCAAGCCATGATCCGCGTCGTGGGCGTCTTGAAAAATCAAGAACTGCTCGATGCCGAGCTTGCCAAGCAGGAGGGTCGCGAGCCGCGCCGCTACCATGGCACGTTCGCCACACACCCAGACAACGACACACGCCTGCAGCAAGTGGTCGGTGAAGCATCACATCTGCAAGTGGCCGCACCACTCAATGGTAAAGAGGAGTTCTTGAAACAAACGAGCGGGCTCACTTTCAATGACAGCATCGACGAAGGCGTGGTGCGCAACAACCAATTCACCCATCGCGACCTCGGCATCCAACTCACTTTCCCGCCGCAATGGAGTATCAAGAACTCGCCCACCCAACTCATCGCGATCAATCCGGCGAACGATGCAGCCATCGAATTGAAAGTGGACGGCCAACCTTCCGGCACACCGCCCGAGTATGCGCGCCGACTATCCGGCAGCAACGCAAACATCGAATCGCTGACCATCGAGAAATGTTCCGCTGCCATCGCCAGCACCAACAAATTCGAGCTCGGCATCGTCTACCTCGACGGCAAGGCGTTCATCTTGCAAGGTACCGCCAAAACGGAACAGGCTTTGTCGGCGCACCGTGCTCCGATGAAAGCCAGTATGCACAGTTTCCATGCGCTCACCCCGGAAGAGCGCAAAGCGATCAAACCGCTCAACATCAAGCTGGCACCCGCAAAAGCGGGCGAAACTTATGCGAAGCTCGCGCAAAATTCCCCTCTCGGCAAGAATGCAGAGAAGTATCTGCGCCTCATCAATGCGCAGTACCCTCAAGGCGAACCCGCCACCGGACAGATCATCAAGATAATCGAATAGATGTACGCCTATTACACCCAGATGAAGGAACCCGAGATCACCACCATCAAGGCGTGGTTGCTCTTCCTGTTGTGCGGCGTATGGGTGTTCACCGGCCTCATCGGCCATGACCCATGGAAGCCCGATGAAGCCTACAGCTTCGGGCTGATCTATCACTTCATCCAAAACGGCAACTGGCTCATCCCCACTCTCGCCGGCGAACCCTATCTGGACAAGCCGCCGCTGTATTACTGGACGGCGGCAGTGTTCGCCAAGCTGTTCTCCTCTCTGTTGCCGCTGCACGACGGCGCACGTCTGGCCTCCGGCTTTTACACTGCGCTCACCTTGCTGTTCGCCGGACTGAGCGGACGCGAACTGTTCGGCAACAACCGCGGATGGCCCGCAGCCATCATCCTTATCGGATGCCTCGGCATGTTGGTGCGTGCGCACGAGATCCTCACCGACAACGCCCTGCTCACCGGTTGCGCCATGATGCTGTACGGCTA
This sequence comes from Gallionella sp., assembly GCA_029850565.1. GTDB lineage: Bacteria > Pseudomonadota > Gammaproteobacteria > Burkholderiales > Gallionellaceae > Sideroxyarcus. The sequence continues at coordinate 4,789 of JARCRR010000116.1, forward strand.
CGCATTAAGCCTGCGCCGTCCCCGATTCGCAGGTATCTTCGTCGGCATCGGCTTAGGCATCGGCTTCATGAGCAAGGGCTTCATCGCGCCGATACTGTTCCTGTTTATCAGCATCACTCTCTTGTTGTTCCGCCACTGGCGCACGCGCGCTTACTTCACCACGCTGGGCATCGCCATCCTATGTGCCTTGCCGTGGCTCACCGTGTGGCCCTATCTCGTGTATCAACACTCCCCCGCACTGTTCACCGACTGGGCGTGGACGCGCAACATCGGACGCTGGTTCGAATACGCCCGCAGCGGTGAATACAGCAAGACGCTCTATTACCTGCAAGCGTTACCGTGGCTCGCCTGGCCCGCCGCCCCGCTCGCGGTGTGGACGGTATGGGAAGCACGCAAACGCATGTGGAACGAGCCCGAGTTCCAATTGCTGCTAGTGAGCTTCGTGGTGATGTTCGTGGTGTTGAGCGGCGTACGCGACATCAATGACCAGAACGCGATGCCGATGTTGCTGCCCATCGCGCTGCTGGCCACCGCTGCGCTCTCCACACTGCGCCGTGGTGCGGCAAATGCACTCGACTGGTTCGGTCTCATGACCTTCGCCTTGTTCGCCATCGTGTTGTGGTCAGGCTGGACAGGTTTACTGGTAGACAACGGTGCCTGGCTCACCAAGCGTCTGCAGGAGCGCCAACCCAACTTCGTGCCCGTGTTCGACCCCTATGCTTTCTGGATCGCCGTCGTGGTCAGCGTGCTATGGATCGTGCTGGTATGGCGTGTCGGTCGCTCGGTGCGTCGGTCGCTCATCAACTGGGCCGCGGGTATGAGCCTGTTGTGGATATTGGCGATGACGCTATGGTTACCCCTGCTCGATGCGGACAAGAGTTATCGCTATATGGTGGTCGACTTGAAGAGCAACCTGCCCAAACGCTACAACTGTATCGCCGACGTGCGCGTCGGCGATAACCAACGCGCGATGCTGGAATACTTCGGCGACATCAAACTGCGCCAGAATGCGACGAGAGTTTGCAACCTATTGCTGGTACAGGGCGACCGCATCGCCAAACCCATCGAAGACGAGATCGGCTGGGAGAAACTGTGGGAAGGCGGACGCCAAGGCAAACAGGACGAGAGATTCAGGCTATATCAACGCGTGAAACGGTAACGACTTCAAGACTGATCCGGCGTCACCCGAACGATGCGGATATCTTCCAGCAACGCCCCGTCCCGCGCCAACTGCAGCAAACGCGGCAACATCCCCGTCTTGTGCACCACCCAATCGCCCTGCGCTATCTGTTCGACCCTGCCCAGGCCGGCGCTCATCTGACCGAGTTGCGCGGCACGAACCAACAGGTAATAAGATGCGCCCGTCGTCGGCAACTTCGCTACATCCTCCACCGCATAGCAGGGCGAAGCGCTATACAAACCCAACTCGCGCGACACGATATCCATCTGCAATGCATAGATAGGCGCGCCCGGCTCGTTCGCCAGCAGTTTGTTCGCGTTGTAGGGGATGCTGACCGAGAGATAGGTCGTCGTCGCCATCAACGTCAGGAACATATACAACAGCGCGACGCCGAACACCGGGAACGCCAACACCACGTTACTGCGCATCTGCGCACGATTGATGTAGCCGTATAGGGTAGCCGCCAACAGCATAACCATAACGACAGCCATCAACACGGCATTGCCGACATAGATGCCGAATCCGACTGCCATCGCCACCACCAACAGCGTGGTGACGATCTGCGCGGCGAATAGTTTTTTATGCCCGCCGGATGTCGCCAAGACCTCGGACAGGAACTTGCCGCACAGGATGGCGGCGAAGGGATACACGATCACCGTGTAGTAATCGAACTGGAATCTGGTCGCACTGAACAATGCAAAGGTGACGAAGAACGCACCTGATAAATAGACGAACTGCGAACGCTCAGTGGTGCTACGCGAAATGAAATTGCGTACGCCCGAGACTAGCGCCGCGACATACACCGCCACCCAAGGCAGGAACGCCCACAGGAACACCAACACGAAATACGTAGGCGAGCCCCCAGTATTCTTGATCGGCCCCGAGTTAAAGAAGCGACCAAACTGACTATCCCACAAGAAGAACTTGATGCCCGACACATCCGTGCGCCCGAACACCACCTTCTCCGGATGCGCGTCGAACTGCAGATACAGCGCGAGCAACTCCGGCGCAGTGCACACCAACGTCAACACCAGCGCGAGCAACCATTTCACACTCCACAACTTGCTCCACTGCTTCTGGTATATCCACATACACACCAGACCGCCCGTGATGGTGATGAGCGTGAACACCCCTTTCGTCATCATCGCCACCGCACTGAACAACGCACCGAGTAACAGATATTTCAGTTTCGATACGGTGTCGTAACGCAACCAGTAATAGCTCGCCGCCGTGATGCTGCCCGTGAGGAAGGTCTCCGCCTTCACCTCGCTCGAGGTGTACATCAGGTGGAACACCGACACATACACCAGCAACGACAGCCATGCGACATCGTGCCCATAGAACAAGCGCGCGATGCGATAGGTGTAGTAGCCACCGATCAGATGAAAGATGAAGCCCGGCAGAATGTAGGTGAACGCGCTGATGCCGAACAGCTTGAAGAACAGCGCCGTGATCCAGAACGGAAAGTGCGGCTTGTCCAACCACTCCTGCCCGTCCAACACCAGGAACGCCCAATCGTTGTGCTGCGCGATGTATTGCGACAGCGCCGCATAGGTCACCGAATCGCCCGCATTGATGATGGGCGTGACCATACCGATGGCGTTGATGAGCAGCGTAAGGAGTATCAGAAACTTGGTATGTGAGAGCTTCATGGTATTGGACCGTCGAGGTCTATCGCTTGAATTTGATGCGGATGCCATTGCTGACCACATCCACCGTTTCGATCTCGATCTCCATCCCCTTAAAGCGCAGCTCTTCCGGCTCGAAACGATGCAAAGGTTTCTCCTTCAGATGATCGCTCAACATCCTCGTCAACTGCGGGCGCAACCTGTCCACGAGACCCGCCATATCCTGCCGCACCTGCAAGGCATCGACCTTCACATCCTGCAGATAGATGGCATGCTGCACCTCGTCATAACGCAAACTGCTGCTCAGCGCGATGCGCCCGTCCACACCGAGGCGCAATGCGGTCGTCGCAGAAAAATGGAAGGCGAACGAAAGCCGGTTCTGCTCGGCCATAAAACCCAGCTCCGGCGCATCCAGCGTCACCTTGAAATTCCCCCGCGCCGTTTCGCGCGACACGGAAAACTTCTGCGCCAGCTTGCTGCTCAACCGCTCCTGTGTCAGCACATATTCCGAGGGCAACAGCAACGAAGTGCAGGCGCTCATGATGAGGAGCGGGAGTAGCAACAAGAGGTTAAGAGAACGAGCGGTCATATGCTTCCTTCAGCAATGAGACTTCAAAATCTACAAACAAAACCGTCGGGGGTAGCCCGACAGCTAGATACTTTCTTTTGCTTCGCCAAAAAGAAAGTATCCAAAGAAAAGGCGACCCCGGTTTGCCGCACCTGCGGCGTTCCCTGCGTTGCTCGATTGGTCAGGCGGCGGCGGAACTCGCGCTTCGCGCTCAAACAGTCCTCGCCGAAATCTCCTGACCAGTCTGCGCTACTCGGCGGCGCACAGGGGATACAACACCAAAATTCAAAACCTCAAACCGGTGAGGCGGGCATTGCCCGCCCCGCCCAACCAAAAAAACAAAGTGCGCGTAGCGCACACAAAACCGGCATACCGCCTTTGACTTACCTTCCCCTGTGCACCGCCGAGTAGCGGAAGGCAGTCAGGGGCAGTCCGACGAATATGTTTGAGCACGTGACTGCGTAGCAGGTCGTGCGAGTTTATGAGGAGGCCTGACTGCCTGAGCAACGCAGGGAACTGCGAAGCAGCGGCGCACCGGGGTCGCCTTTTCTTCGGTTACCTTCTTTTGGCGAAGCAAAAGAAGGTAACTTGCTGTCGGGCAACCCCCGACGGTTTTCGATGGGTAGCAACACACTCCCACAATACGGCGCAATGCCCTTTGGTTATTGTGCCTTATGCTTGCTGTAAGTTATTTCTCCAGCACTGTGCTCATCTCTCAAACCTGCAGCCATATTTCGGCTGCTCGCTAAGTACCCCACAATATGCAGCTACAGCGCCTGTTTCAGTTCCATAGACTTTCATGAGTACATCATCGACACATTCCAGAGTTGTGCTCTTTCTACCCACAGGAAGTGCAAGTGGAATTGGCACAAATACGATTGGCATGATGCCGGCCCAAACCAGACCATGTTTATATACAAGCGAAGACTCAATTCCATTCTGCCAAGCGCGATGAGGTTCACCCCAAATAGACAATATTTCCGAGCATCTTAAATTTGGAGCAGAGGCGGGAAGATGCACATTACTTCCAATATATTCACCTACCGCAAAATGCTTCATGACCACAGGCTTTTCAGCTATTGCAGAGTTGACAGGGTACAACGCACCAACTCCCACGCACCCAGAAAGCAATGCTACAGAGGTAAAGGCACAAAGTGCTCGAAATGAAAAACCCACAACATCCCCCCGAAACTTCTAACGCAACTTCACCGTCTCACAAACCACATCCCCATTCTGTGCACGATTGCGCAGTGCATGATCAATCAACACCAACGCCAACATCGCCTCCGCGATCGGCGTAGCACGAATGCCGACACACGGATCATGCCGCCCCTCGGTAGAGACCTTCACCGCCTCACCCGCTTTGTTGATGGAGTTACGTTCGATGCGGATGCTGGAAGTCGGCTTGATGGCGTACTGCGCGACGATGTCTTGTCCGGTGGTTATACCGCCGAGGATGCCGCCCGCGTTGTTGGAAGCAAAACCATTCGGCGTGAGTTCATCGCCGTGTTCGCTACCGCGCTGGGTGACGCAATCGAAACCCGCGCCGATTTCTACGCCCTTCACCGCGTTGATGCCCATCAGTGCATGCGCGATGTCGGCGTCGATGCGATCGAACACAGGTTCGCCCCAACCCACGGGCACGTTGTGTGCCACCACGGCGAGCCTGGCGCCGATGGAGTCACCACTCTTGCGTAGGGCGTCCATATAGTCTTCCAGTTGGCCGATGTAGCTCGCATCGGCCACGAAGAAGCTGTTGCCTTCTGCTGTCACATCGCCCCAACTTTTGAATGGCACGACGATCTCGCCGAGCTGTGCGAGGTAGCCACGCACAACCACACCGTATCTTCGTGCAACCATTTTTTCGCAATCGCGCCCGCCGCCACGCGCCCTGCCGTTTCACGTGCCGAGGCACGGCCGCCGCCGCGATGGTCGCGGATGCCGTATTTCTGCCAGTAGGTGTAGTCGGCGTGGCCGGGGCGAAAGGTGTCGGCGATACTGCCGTAATCTTTGCTGCGTTGGTCTTCGTTGCGGATGAGCAGCGCGATGGGGGTGCCGGTGGTTTTGCCTTCGAACACACCGGACAGGATCTCCACGGTGTCCGATTCACGGCGCTGCGTGACGTGGCGCGAGGTGCCGGGCTTGCGGCGGTCGAGATCGATCTGGATATCGGCTTCGGAAAGCTCCATCCCCGGCGGGCAGCCATCGACGATGCAACCGATGGCCGCACCGTGCGATTCGCCAAATGAAGTGACCGTGAAGAGTGTGCCGAATGTGTTTCCAGACATGATGTTGTCTCGCTTAATTAATGCGGCGAGTTTAACATAGCGACCCCGACACGGTGGGGCGCAGCCCTTAGGTGCGGGAGGGGTCGCAGGTGGCTGCTCATGCCTCTTCAGGTTATCGAACAACCGTCGCAGCCACCCGACATCGTCACTAGTGAGCTTATGATGAAAGCCATCCTCGCCACTGCCGCAGGTAGCACCGAAGTCTTGCAATTACGCGACATCCCGCAACCTGAACTGCCCTCACCGCATCACCTGCGCGTGAAGCTTGCCGCTGCCGGGGTGAACCCGGTGGATACCAAGCTGCGCGCCAAGCCTGCTTACCATCCAGACAAACTGCCTGCCATCCTCGGTTGTGACGGTGCGGGTGTGGTGGAGGCTATCGGCGACAAAGTCACACGCTTCAAGGTGGGTGACGCAGTGTTCTTCCGCAACGGCGGTCTGGGCGACGAGCCGGGCAACTACGCCGAGTACA
>JARCRR010000117.1 GCA_029850565.1 Gallionella sp.
TCTTCGGGAAGAAGTTGTATTGCGCCAACGCAGTCACGGCCCAGCTTCGCCAGCAGATGGAAGGGATCAATGCCCCCTGTTTGATGACGCATAGCCAGACGACGGCGAATGGCGTCGTTGTCGGGCAGGAGATTGTCGAAATAGTCGGTAACGACCTGCCCCTGGTAAGGCGCATTGCCCGGCAGGAAGGGCAGCGACAACGATAAAGGGCGGGCTTGTTCATCCGTTAGCCAATCATCGAAGTAGTGCAGTCGTTCGCCTTGTCGGGTGATCTCCCAGTACCCCACCGGGATGCCGTTCATCCAGATGTTCAACTTTTGTGTCTTTGAGCGGCGCCCCATGATTACCAATTTTCCTGTGTGGTGGAAATAATGCGCTCCGGTTTTATAGCCGCTGACGGTTTCTTTTCCTTAATCGTTTCTGTGCCGGCTGGATTGCCGATCTTCTGATTCGAAGGTTTGTAAACAGGAATATTCTCGCCGACGGCATCAGGTGGGATGAGACTCTTGCTCGTGACGGAAGCGGTCTGATCCAGAGAGATTTCAACACCCAATATGCGCAACACCATGAAAAGCCTGTCAAGCGTGGCTGTCGCCGCATTGGCTTCAAAGTAGGCATAACTTTGCTGAGTGATTCCCAACTTTTCGGCCATGACAGCCTGAGTGAGCCCTCGCGCCTTGCGAAACCCCTTGAGCATTAAGGGCAGCTGGCTGAGGGTCTTAATGGAATAGTTCACTTTTTCCTCCGTTATGAACTTTGCAAAAATACAAATCGGGGACTGTAAAGATAATTTACAGCCCTGTATTTGTATATTACATTTACATAGTGACGCTTGTAAACAATATTTACAGTCTGTGCTTGGTATTTTTTGGAATTATTGGCCGGTTTCGATTTAAACAGCTGGAGTATTTGGGGGGCGGGTTTAATACGCGGTTGATCGACAAAGCCAGCGCAACAACAAATGCGCTGGCTTTGAATGGTTGGCTGTCAAACAGCATCCACTATACGGGGGATTGCAGACGAAGGTGTCTAGCGACTCGGGGGCGATTCAAATTCCATCTCTTCCGCAAAGGTCGCCAGACTTGTTGGACACTTCGGAATATTGTGAGGATTACTGCGTCCAGGCTGACTGACTCGAAAAAGCCTACCGGCGTTCGAAATTTCGTTGCAAAAGGGTCGATCAGGCGCTAGATCATCGAATTATCGTTATGCTCAGTCTCGCTGCCAAATGCATCCCGAGTTATAGCTTCGATACAGTCAAGAACATCGTTAGGCAGGTGAAAGAACTGCTTGCGCCTGTTCTCCGAGAGTTTTCCCTGATTGGACTGAATCATGCGAATAAGGGCTGAGATATCCTTGTTCGGCAGGTCGAATTGGGCCCCAATCTGCTGAAAAGCAATGTCATAGCCGACGAGCCACGCCAGCTCACGCGGGATTTCCTCCTGCACTGCTTTCTGGATCATGGTATGGAGGAATGTCACCTCGCGATCGAAGTTGATGTAGCGGCAGCTCCGGCCATTCGCCGCTTCCGTGACGATTGGAGTGATGTCGCCGCGTGTATAGCTCCACAGACGCGTGACTGGTTTGGAGAAGCCAGACAGCACGGAGAGGTAGTCCGGAATGTTCTTGAGCATCACAGCAGACACCGGCACTACAACCCCGTTCTCTCTTGCGTGTGCTCGGGCCAGGGCATGGTGTATCAGGAAGCGGTGCAGCCTGCCGTTGCCATCCATGAATGGATGCAGGTACACGAAGCCAAAGCCACTCGCAGTCGCTTTTAGTAGCGGGTTCCGGCAACGGGTCCCGTTGATGAAAGCTTCCAATCCCTTCATGGCTATCCGCATGTCATCCGGTGCCGGCGGAAAAAACGTTACGCGCCCCGTGCTATCTTCGAGCCAGTTCTGCCGGGTTCGATATGAGGCTTCCTGGCTATATACATCGCGAACCACAAGGTTTTGCAGTTCAACCAGCCAATCTTCAGTGACGAGTTCGGTATCGCTGGCGTGCTGCAGAAGCTGTACGAAGCGCTCCTGCTTATCGGCGTTAGGCGTTTCCCGCTCAATGGCGAAGTTGCTCCTGGTCTCAGACAGGTAAAGGTAGCTCAGCGCGCGTTCGTACAGTGCAGGGTCAGTGACCGATGCCAAGGCACGGTCAGCTTCGGCAAGCAGGTCTGCGAATGGTGGGGTAGTCGGTACGGATGCGAGTTGCACGGTCGGACAGAAGTCGCGCGTACCCAGGGCGTTGTCCCGCACCCTGAACTTGGGACTGTTCACAGGCTCATCGGCCACAACATAATGATCGGCAGGAAATAGGTCGACGTAGCCACCCGTCGATACTGCGTCGACTGGCAGGGATTGACCCGTCAGCCATTCCCACAGGAAACAGATGCGCCGGATGTGTGCACCGGTTGGCGTGGCCGCGAGCCGTTCTACCAGCTCGTTCGGAGCAAGATGCTCGAACACGGCATCAATTACTTCCAGGTTGACACCCTCGTGCCGTAGCGCGAACTCAAGATGACCGGTGATACTGTCATCAATGGCAACACCGCGAGGGAAGAGCACTCGCGTCGCTGAGTCAATTCGCTTGTTGACAGCACCGGTAATCGCGGCTGGGCGTTCGAGCTGGCGAACCTGTAGACCAAGCAGTTGGATTAGGTAGGCGTATCCGACGGGAATCATGCGACCTCGAAATTTCGTTACTCGTATCGAAATGTTATCACAAAGCAAGGCCTTTTCTCTGCATCATTCGAAAATTTGTTACTTCGTTGACGAGTAAATAGTATTCCCACTTTATGCCGACTGCCGCCCAGAATAGCTGTATGGCGAAGTAAAAGCTTGAATCACCCCTGATTGACTAGAAACCTTCGTCTGCTATCCGCCATATAGTGGACGCTGACGATAGAACCTGAATACTTCCGCTTAGGCCGATTAGACGGTCACAAAGCCTCCGGCGAATGGCCGTTCCGTCTCGCTTGATGGATGCCAATCACTGCACAATCTGACCTCTATCAGTTAACGGTCGTTCACATAACGACACTACTTGTAATACTTCAGGTAGCTGTTTTCAGTTGAAATCAGTGGCAGGTTTGTGTTCGTAACAGATGGTGTGTTTGGTTTCGTAGTGGGTGGCGGAGTTCGTTGGAATCGGCATAAAAAGTGCAACAAAAACCAGCGCATTTGTTGCGCTGGTTTTGATTGGTTGGCACTGCAAACTACGATCAGTCCGCAAGACGCAGTGCTTGCGGCACCTTGTTTCGCACATCTGGCGTTACTTCTTTGCCAGTCAAAAAAACATGGTACACGTCACAGGCCAGACTAAAATTTGCTGGCCACTTTTTCAAAAAACACTTTCATTTCGACAGATAGCGACATGATGAATCTCCTTACAGACCAAGCATCCGAATGATCGGACGACTAAGGGTGTAACCGGTGATGCAGCAAGCCAAAAATACGACTAACATAATGATCTCCTTGGGTTAATTGATAAGGAAGCCAAAAAGAGGCTTCACCAAGTCTGCAAAAAACTTGGTGAAGCCCCCTCTTGGCTATTAACCAACAAGGGGATTCATCGTGACCCTATCCTCAAAAATCGAGGATGGGACTCGTTGCTACCTGTCCTGCGCCACCCTCACCTCTGCGACCTTACTGAGCCGCTTTGGTTTGAGCTTTGCTTCAAACCCAAAACGCTTCCACGTTTCGGGATCAATGGCCAGCGGCGTTACACGCCCTGACCTGATATTGACGAATTGGCCGTGATGCGTGAGCTGCCCGTAACGGAACAGTTCCCACAACAAATTGCATGCCGCATTCGCCATCGTGTCGTTGATGAACAGGGACTGCTTTTCCAACGCCTCAGCCAAACTACAACTGGGCGTATCGTCCGTATCGTCTAGCGACCCGTCAATAATGTCTGGATAGAGGTCGGCAACGTGAGGCAAACGATTTTCCCGTTTGTAGCTCGCCCCGAAGACCTCGCCCAATACCACCTGTCCATCATGCTCACGATTGCCAATATCCAGGTAGTAGGCTGATGAATACACACTGCGTTTGAGCGCCTTGAGTATCGCTGCCCTGCCCTTCCTGTTATCGACGCAACCGATCACGATGTCCGGATTGGAAAACTGCGTATCGTCAGTGACTTTCGCGGCTTCAGCTACCCATCCTGTTTGCATCAACAAGTTGCAGCGGTTGACCAATATTTCAGCCTTCGACTGCCCGACATCGGAGGGCCAAAAATTCTGCCGCCCCACGTTGGTTTTAGACACCGTGTCTGGATCGATAACAATGACATCCAAACCTGCCGGATGTCCCAGTTCGACCATAGCGAGGTGCATGTTGGCCAGCCGTCGCAAGACGTGCGAGCCAGTGCCACCCGCTCCGACCAACACCACCTTTACCGCCCGCGTGAGCAGGCGTGAATCTATGTTATGGATCATGTGTTTCCTTCCCGCCCTTACGGGCTTTCAAATGGAAATGGCAGAAACACCCCGTTCGCACAGAGGCGAAAAGATGCTGTCACCTCTGGCTTATCTAAATTTCCAATGACTCCGGCGATTTTTGTCTCGCCTCGGTCATCCTGGTTGTCTTCCCTGGAAAAGAAAGCATCGTGCAGTCCATGTGAGTGCAGATCCATCACCCTATGTTCGCCCTCCTCCAGTGTGGGCAGGTTGACTTCGATATGATCGGTTCCGACTGAACGCTCTTCGAGCATCAGCAGCGTCCACGAGTCCGTCCGTTGATTCCAGACACCCCATGCCGCACACTCATTTGGACTACGAACTCTGGCTTGCTCGATGAACTGAGCGACCATCGCCTTGGGCAGTTTGCCAAAACTGAATCGCAACTCCTCGTAAATCACCCCGTATGGAACCGGGATGCGCAAAGGGAGTGAAACCGGAATGCGCGCATACAGCCACGCGCGGCAAACTTCCAGCCAGACACCGTTTTCAGCCATCAAAATTCGATTGCCCGGCATGTCCAGTTCTTCCAGTTCAGCGTAGCGTGGCACCATCACCGTGGGCATCACGCTTTGCAGCGCAACATCACGGCTATCCATACTTCACCGTCCTTCCAAATGCCTGACCAAGCGTCTCGCCTGACGACACCAATGATTTAGTCGGAAATGCTCGACCTTTCATCAACGCGCGCCAGAGAGCGAATATCCCGCCACGATACTTTGTCAGCGCACCTTTCTCATGCTGGTTGGGATGGGTGAAGTAGCTTCTGAAAAACGCTTCTTCCCACGCCTCCGTACTGAACTTCATCGCGCCTTTCGGCGTTTCGATATTCCCGGTACAGATATGCCCACCCTTCCATACATTGAGATAGGGAGAAACAAAAAGTGGTGTGCCCGATGTTGGGCGCTCGTTGCCTTTTACGGCGAACACATACCAATGCCCCTTGCCAATGATGAACACCAGCCCTGGATGATCGGTTGTTGCGCTTACATCTTGCCCAAGCTCATCGTTTTTGAACCACACCTGTCGCTTTTGAGGTTTGCAATACCACGCGAGGTGGTCGCTCCCTTTGGCAAGGATGTGATCCCCCAACAACTGTGCCGGCGCGCAATCCTCCGGCACGAGCGTTTGCATCATCTTCATGAGGCCAGTCTTGGAAACCGGCGTGCCCGCTTCGATGGTTGCAGCGCCCTCTTTGCTTACTTTCACGTCATGCACCGAAGCAAATACGGTCTGTCCGTGGCATTCCCTGTACAACAAGATCGCACTGGACATCTCGTACACCTTCTGTGTGCTTGATATACATGCTGCTGGAACTTGCATGATGTCTTCCTCCTATTGAACATCGCCGATGCAACGCATCAGGCGATCCAGTTGTGTGTAGAGCGCAAAGCCTTTCTCCATTTCGGTTTTCCATTTCAGAAATGACCGCTTGTCGAGTTTGACTTCTGCAATTCCGTACATGTCGGTGTACTCGCCATCGCCGGTGCTTTGATAAAAATCATCCAGCACACGTCCAAGCATGTCGTCCCCGGCTCCCATATAACAGGAGAAAAAGGCAGACTCACCGCAGTAGTTGTTGGAATAAGGCAATCTGACATCCTGGTCTATCAAGTCCATGATGGACAAGATGACCTTAGCCGTTTCACCCGCTTCGTCCGTGCCGGACGCGATGCGTTGAATCACATCGCGTTCCAATACTTCTCCATTTAAGAGGTAGTCTGGAAATGAAGCTAAAAACTGACTGGGCATCAAGCTGCCTTCATCAATCTCATCCTCATCACCAAACGCGCCCCGCTCTTGCTCGAAATCTTCATCACTGTCCGTCCCATACCAATACAGGTATGAGGCGTGATGAAATGCCACTTGCGGCGTAAACGCCGTGAACGTCCGGTATCCGGCCAACTCTGCATAATTGATCGCAGTTCGGCCGAGTCCCGAATGCACCGTCTCCAACCTCTCGACTTTCGCTTTGACGTTGATGTATGGCGTTGCTTGCTGTGACTGAATTCCGATTAACAGAAGATCCTTTTCAGGCTTCTGTTCGTAGTCCAGATCGAACGCATCATGATCCAGCGCAGCCAGAAGCTCGAAGCTGTCCAGCACCTGAATATCTGCGCAGTGCCTGGAAGCCCATACAGATAATGATTGACTGATGATGTCGCGCGCTGTCGTTTTGCTGTTGATAACAAGTTCATCATCCCCAACCAGCTCGGCACACAACTTGGCAGCCTGCAACCATTTCCTGTCATTCTCTTCATGCACCGAGCGAAATGGTACGTTTTGAGAAATGAAGGGCAGCGTCAGAAAACAAGTGGCAACGCCCCCGGAGGAGGCAGCAACAGGTCTTCCTTTCGTGCATTCTTTGACGAATGCACGAGTTGAACCAATGCTATTACGCATGCTTGCTCCTCTTGAGAAGCAGGCGGGACTATCACTAGCCCTGCCCGCCTGATTGGGGAGTCACCCTTTGATAAGGCTTTTAACCTTGCTCTCACTGATGACTCCATGATTTACCCCTTCGTCCCCACGCCCTTTTTGAACGTGTAGATCAGGTTGTCGCCCCTCTTTTCCGGCCCCTCAATGGAAGCAGAGACCAGTTCAGGGTAAGCGGCTGCATAAACATCGCGGACGTCTTCAAGCGACAAACTTTTCCCAGGATCAGGAAGCGTCATGCCGCCATACGAAAATGAGCGAGTCAGGGTTGTAGTTTGGATAGCCATTTCGTCATCCTCCCCTTAATCCCACAAGGCTTTGGCATCTGGTGCCGCCGCAGGTGTGCAAGCTTCTGTAGAAATCGGTGATGTGGGCGCGGTGCAGCTTGCGCCCCCTTCATCATCGTCCTCGTCACCCGAACCTGCTTCCTCATCAGTGATCGGTGCGGATGTTTTATTGGCCGGCTTGGCGATGGACTTCTTCGCTTTGTCAGCAGCTTCCTTTTGTGCAGCTTCCAGAATCGCTTCTGTCGCAGCTAGTTGCTCGGACAAGTTTTGACGCTTGTTCGCATAGCTGGTCAAGATGCCAGCGAATCCCTCATCCAACTCAGCGGCAGTGCCGGTGAGTGTCAGCGGTGTATCGAGAGTGTTGCCTTCTTTGCCACCTTTCGGGATGACAGTCACCGTAATGGTGCCATCCGTGTTTGCGGCCAGAGAGACAGTCAAGCTAGCCAAGGTGGTCAGCAAAGTTTGAAGTACAGTAAACATGGTAAATCTCCTTTTTGGAAAAACAAAAAAGGGACACCATGCCCTTGCGGGGAAGTGTCCCCGGTTGGGTTGTTAAGCAGTGAACTGCAAAGCCTTTGGAATCTTGCCTTCGTAAACGAAGCCTTTGACCGCCAGGAGTGCTTTAATCATCTCGTCCTTTTTGCCGCCGATTGCTTTAGCGTATTTCTCGCCAAGCGCGGCCCTCAGTCCGAGTTCTTCCGCAATGACCTCTATCTCGCTTTTGGTGAGCAATTCAAGGAACTCTGCGTTCAGTTTCCAGTGTTTTACCAAATCCACCTGCATAAATTTGAGCATTTCCGGCAGATGCGATTTCTCGATGCTGTCCGTGATTGAAATTACGATCCCAGACAGCATTTGAGCGCGCACTGTGTCGTTCGCATTCGCAACCATCGCAGCCGCATCACCGACATTACTGACGGGTGGCTTTTGCGATGTTAGCGATTCAAAACCGGTTGCCAGTTTTGTAGATGACACATTCGTCCCTCCGCGCGTCATCATTACACCGATGAGTACGCACAAGTTCTTATGTGGATCTGCGAATAATTCTTTCTTCAACGCCTTACGCCAGATGCCGATCCGATACTCCACGACACGCTGAGTGTCCTGAACAGAGGTCATGGCAGATTTTGGTGTGGTTGTGGATTTCTCCGCCCCCTTCCCGGTCGCCGCCTTCAAATCAGCCGATTTAGCCGTTGTTGGAACAGTCGTCGGATTTTCAGCCGATTTCTTTTCCGCCAACAAATGTTCACCGACTTTCCTGGTGTGACATGAGGAATCGAAGCATTGCGATTCATATACGTTACCCACTTTGCCGGGTACCGCACTGATTGCCGCGCCGTATGACTTGCAACTACGGCAAGCTGCTGCTTGTTCTGCACCAACGCCTGTCGCACCTTCTGCGACCAACTTGATGACTGTGTTGTTCTCGCCCGGGCGGACGATGACAACGCAAGGGTAGTTTTCTGCCAGGGACTGCTTCTTGGCTTCCAACACGTCCTCAGTCTTCTTGTTGAAACACTCGCTGTTTGTGCAATGCCCCGCAGATACCGCCTCGGCAAACAATGCTTGTTGGTTCCCACTGTTGTGATGACAGCTTGCACAGTCTGTTTTATCGAAAATTGCTAAGGACATCGCCTGGGAAATTTCTTCCAAACCCGCTTTGAATATAGCGACAGTCGGAAGCGATGGCCGTGAAAGCAGATTGGCAATCACCTTCTCCTGTCTATCCTTCGGTGTGGCCGCCAGCAATTCGGCATGACCCAGTTGGATCTTGCGTTCATTCAGGGCTGTCATCACAGACAGACTACAGTTCATCAGCGCAAGACGCTTATCCAGCGTTTTGCGTGTCCAACCCAGACGATTGGCTGCTTCGTCACGGTTACCTTCACAACGACCAAGAATTCTGGCTGCTGCTGCGGCTTCTTCGGTTGGACTCATGTTGGCGCGCTGAATGTTCTCAATCAGAGCCAGCTCATCGGCCTCTTCCGAGGTGATGTTTTTCACAAGGACGGGGATTTCGTAATTGTCACCATGCACATTCTTAGCTGCACGCCAACGACGCTCACCGGCAACAATTTCAAACCAGTCTTCAACCGGACGAATCAAGATTGGTTGAATCACTCCCTTTGCAGAGACTGACGCTTCCATTTCGGCCATTTCGACTGGATCAAAATAAGCACGGGGATTTCTCCCCTGGCGGATGTTGCTCACACGCATGTGTGAAATGTTTTGTTGCTGCATGTTGTGTCTCCTTAAAAAAATTAAGGGGACACAAACCCTGACGGGGAAGTGTCCCCGTGTGGGTTAGTTAATTAGCTGCTACACCCAACATTGGGAGTAGTAACGATCAGAGCGAGCTTTGATTTCCTTCCATCGCTCTTGCTGCATTCGATGTGCTTCTTCTTTGTCGCCTTTGTACATCCAAACACCACCCGTTAAGCGGACATCACCATGTCCATCGCACAAAACCTTCCATCCGGTCGGCGTTAAAAAACGAACGCCTTCGGAGAACGCGTGCATGATTTCTGTTTTGACTTCATTGCTCATCGCACACCTCCCCGGCTTTCACAGCTTCCGTGCCTGCTTTGAGTATCTTGTTAGCCGCAGAAAACACCCGTGCCGCGCTCTTCTTGCCGAACTCATCGGATCGCTCCTTTGAACCCAGCCAGCCCTGAATGTAGCCGCGACTTTCATCCAACCCCGGCAATCCAAGTGTTGCGCAACACAAATACGCCACCGATTCAGCTTCAGCCTCTTTGATGTCTCGTGGCAACACGTTGCCGTCTGCCATCTGTGTCTCCTTCGAGTGCATCAGACAGTGAGCCATTTCATGGAACAACGTCTTCCACGGCATTGCGGCAAGCGGGTTGATCGCTAGGCGCTTCTCGTTCGGGACTGCGTACCCTTGGGTATTGCCGTCCGTTAAATTGAAGAACCCTTCCGTGATTTCCAGTGCAGACAGGGCTTGCGCTTTGTCCCATTCAGGAATTACTACTTCGTGCGCATACTCCGCGCCTTCTGTCTGGCTTAACGCAAACCAGTTATTTTTCAGGATGAAAATGGTGCGTCCTGAACCCTTGGCTTGCGTGTTGGCATCTACTTCTGCGTTAGCTGCACCGCGTTCATCCTCGTCTTTCGACTTGGCTTTGACGGTAACTGGCATCACCAAAGCGATTG
>JARCRR010000118.1 GCA_029850565.1 Gallionella sp.
ATCCCCGCTGGAACTTAGGGTTGGGACTGGTCGGTCTTTTTCATCAGTTGCAGCAGGCCGTCCGTAGTTTGCGCAGCCGGTTGCGGCCCATCGATCTTTTCCTGAGCACAGTCCGCCACCTCCCCCGCTCCCCAGGACACCAGAGAAGCAAGTACAAACACCAGGATGCCGCGCGTTATGCCCTTGGGGATGCCTTGCTCGGTCAGGTAGCGGTTGAAATACCAGGCGGTGATGAAGAACACGAGGGTGGAGATAATCAGGTTCCACATGGAAGGCAATGTGAGCATGTTGGCTTTCGCTAAGTCGGCATGGTGTGCGGCATGAACTTTTCTGCGCTTGTCAGAAAGAAAATTCCAGACCCGTGTTGTAGAACAAATCTCGCTTCTGCACGGTCTGCGGCGGTTTGGAATCAAAAGAAACATCCAGGCTGAGCTTCAGGTCGAGATGCTGATCCAGCTTCACCAGAATGGAGGCCTGTTCTAGCAGGCGAAAGTCCGCTGCATCGGCGAAGGCGGGCTGATAGTAAGTGGTGCTGTACAAACGCACCTGCTCGTTCAGCTGGCGCTTCAACACCAGGTAACTATTGGCGCGCCACAAGACGGAGCGTATCGGGTCGCTGGTGCCCAGCTTGCTGCTCAGCGTTTCCTGCTCATGGAATGCGCCGAAGCCGAGATAGCCTGCGGATTTCAGGTTCTCCTCGAACAGCGCCCAGCGTACCCCGCCGCCTAGCAAGGTGCGCTGCGTGAGCCGGGAAAACGGGTCGCGCCCCACTTGGGCGAAGCCCTCCACCGCCCAGGCTGGGCCAAGCGCAGAGCGGTGGCGCAAATGCGCGAAAGCACGGTCGGTATCGACCTGCCCCCGGCTCTTGCCGTAGGCGTACTGCAGCTGCAGAAACTCGGTGTGCGTTTCGTGCTGCCACAAGGACAGCAGGTCTGCCTTGCTGCTGCTCTTGTCGGCGTTGCCAGCCGCACCATTGACCAGAAAATCCAGTGTGGA
This sequence comes from Gallionella sp., assembly GCA_029850565.1. Lineage (GTDB taxonomy): Bacteria > Pseudomonadota > Gammaproteobacteria > Burkholderiales > Gallionellaceae > Sideroxyarcus. The sequence continues at coordinate 997 of JARCRR010000118.1, forward strand.
GTGCATTCCTTGCGTGGGCTGCCCGATGATGGCTTGTTCCACGTTCACGATGGCTTGCGCCGTGGATGAAATACACAAAGTGCAAAGGGCGAATATGAATGCGGAAGATTTCGAATGAATAGCAGCGTTGAATAGAGACATGGGCAGATCAGCAGGGGCGAGGTCAAATGCGTGGGCATCATTTTAGGCGATTCCGTAATACATCCGGAAATTCCCGTCGTGCCACGGGATTAGATAGAATCAAACAATCCATCAAGGAGTCATTATGAGCAGCGTCCGCCACTACACGCTTACCATCTCTTGCCCCGACCGCGCCGGCATCATCGCCGCCGTCAGCGGCTTCGTCGCGCAGCACGGCGGTTTCATCGTCGAGGCGAGCTATCACACCGAGCAAGAGGCGCAGCGCTTCTTCATGCGGCAGGAGATACGTGCCGATTCTTTGCCCTTCGGTGCCGAGGAGTTCGGGCATCGCTTTGCGGCCATCGCTAAAGAATTCGACATGAGCTGGCAGCTTTCCGATTCGGCCATCAAGAAACGGCTGGTGGTGCTGGTGAGCAAACAGGATCATTGTTTGAATGATCTGTTGCACCGCTGGCGCAGTGGCGAATTGGAAGTGGACATCCCCTGTGTGATCTCCAATCACGAAGACCTGCGCAGCTTCGTCGAGTGGCACGGCATCCCGTTCATCTATGTGGATATGCAAGACAAGGCCGTCGCTTTTGAAAGGATCGCCGCTCTGTTTGAGCAATATCGCGGCGACAGCATGGTGCTGGCGCGTTTCATGCAGATCATTCCGCCTGCGTTGTGTCAGCGTTTTCCCGGACGCATCATCAACATCCATCACAGCTTCTTGCCTTCCTTCGTCGGTGCCAAGCCCTATCATCAGGCCTACCAGCGCGGCGTCAAACTCATCGGTGCGACCTGCCATTACGTCACCGACGAGTTGGATGCCGGCCCCATCATCGAACAGGACACGGTGCGCATCGACCACGGCGACACGCCGGACGATCTGGTGCGCTACGGGCGCGACATCGAAAAGACCGTGCTGTCACGCGGCTTGCGCTACCACGTGGAAGACCGCGTCTTGGTGTGTGGCAACAAGACTATTGTTTTCCGATAAATCGCGAACCAAATCGGCAAGGCACACTCTATAGCGCGGTCAACATCAAGGTGATCGCAACGGTTTCATGTCCCCCATACGCATAGGCAACTATTCCATCGTTCGCGAACTTGGCGAAGGGGCGACCTCGAACGTGTATCTGGCGATGCGCGACAAATCATATGCGTCGGTGGCGCTCAAGCAGTTGCGCAAGACGGCGCAAACCGAGTTGCACAAAGCCATGTTCACGACGGAGGTGGAGCTGGGCAGCAAGATGCATCACCGCAACATCGTGCATGTGTTGGATGCCGACCTGAACGAGAAGACGGGTGCGTATCTGGTGATGGAGTACATCAACGGTGTGCCATTGGACAAGCATGACCAAGAGGACACCCTGCTTCCTTTGGAGAAGGTGCTGTCAATCATCGAGCAGGTCGCCGGGGCGTTGCAGTATGCGGCGTCGCTTGGCGTAGTGCACCGCGACGTGAAGCCCGGCAACATCATTCTGATGCCGAACGGTATCGCCAAGCTGGCCGACTTCGGCTGTGCCATCCCGACCAGCAAGATGGGCGAGGTGGTGGCAGGCAGTCTGGCTTACATGTCGCCGGAGCAGTTGGAGGGCGAGGCGCTGGACCAGCGTGCAGATATCTATGCGCTGGGGGCGGTGCTATATCGCTTGTTGACTGGCAAGCATACCTTCGAGGCGGACAACCAGTTCGATGCGCGCACCGCCATCCTGAATTTCCCCATCACTCCGATCCAAACCTATCGTAAAGACCTGCCGAAGATATTGGTCGACGTTATCGCGCGCGCACTCGAAAAAGACATTACACGGCGTTACCAGACCTGGGAAGCATTTATCGAAGCGTTCGCTATCGCCGCGAAGGCGATACGAGAGTCCGATGTCGATCTCGATCTGTATCGCGGCTTCAGTATGAACACGCAGAAAGCCATCTCCTACAACCTTTCCAATACACGCCAATTCTCGCGTAGCGGATACTCACGCAGCGGTTTCTCGCGCAGCACCATGCCGCGCGAGTAAATCTATCTTGCCCGCAAATGGTGCATTTGCCGGAGGCTTATGCACCATTTGCATACATCGAGTTAGGGCGAACCTCCTCTTATTTCGTATTTTTTTACTTTAAAGGCTATGGCACGTTTCCTGCTCAGTAAATGGCGAGGGTGTCGATCTAGCCGATCGGCCACTTGCAGAAGAACTAGGGTTCCGGCTGATTGCTATGAAGCAAGCGGTGTCTGGTCCGAGAGTTCTCGGTCTTGTCGGAGACAAGACTCCACGGAGGGATAAAAGCCCGGGAGGTTGTGACCATGATTCTGTTGGCACCCTCTTGGGCTTTGTTATTTTCGGGAGCGTTTCATGTCTTCACGTCACAATATATTTTCCAGATGGAACGGCCTGTGGGTGATACGCGGTCACTTGAGTAGCCGCACCTACCTGATGTTCGCGCTGGTCGGGATGTTGCTGCCACTTGCTGCGTGGTGGGGGGTGTCAGTCAGCGGCTGGATGGACAAGGTGTTCATGCCAGGTCCGGTCGATGTGCTATCCCGCACTTACGTCTGGTTCAAAGAAGACGACCTGATGCACGACGTCTGGATCAGCACCTACCGTGTCATCGCAGGTTTCTCGCTGTCCGCTGTCTTGGCTATTCCGCTAGGCCTCATGATCGGTACCTACCGTCCGGTGCAAGCCATGCTCGAACCGCTGACCGACTTCATCCGTTACATGCCCGCCGTCGCGTTCATCCCATTGGTGATGTTGTGGGTGGGCATCGATGAGAGCTCCAAGATCGCCATCATCTTCATCGGCACCTTCTTTCAGATGGTGCTGATGGTGGCCGAAGACGTGCGCCGCGTTCCCATCACCCAGATCGAAGCCGCGCAGACCATGGGGGCGAGCCGTCGCGAGATCATCTCCTTGGTGATCGTGCCATCGGCCAAACCTGCCTTGCTCGACACCTTGCGCGTGACCATGGGTTGGGCGTGGACCTATCTGGTGGTGGCCGAACTGGTCGCAGCCAATTCGGGCTTGGGCTATTCCATTTTGCGCGCACAGCGCTTCATGCAGACCGACAAGATCTTCGCCGGGATCATCCTGATCGGTCTCATCGGATTGGCGATCGACCAGTTGTTCCGTTGGCTGCATCGCAAGAACTTCCCCTGGATGTACAAGAAATAAGGCGAATGATGGATAACAAGATCAGCATCAAAGCAGCGCACAAGACCTTCGGCGAGGGCGAACGCTCCATCGTGGCTCTACAGAAAGTGGATCTCGACATCGCGCGTAACGAGTTCGTCACCTTCGTCGGGGCATCCGGCTGCGGCAAATCCACCTTGTTGCGTTGCATCGGCGGGTTAGAGACGCTGAGTTCAGGCAGCATCGACGTGGATGGCATGCCCATCAGCGGTCCCGGCGTCGACCGCGCCATGGTGTTCCAGCATTACAGCTTGTACCCGTGGTTGACGGTGATGGACAACATCAAGTTCACCCGCCAGTTACAGGCAGGGCGTGAAGACCTCACTTCTGCCGATGTGGAAGCCGCATCGGGAAGAGCGGATGCCTTGCTCGACCTGATGGGACTGACCCATGTGCGCGACGCCTATCCCAACCAACTCTCCGGCGGCATGCAGCAGCGCGTCGCCATTGCCCGTGCGCTGTTGCCGCGTCCGCAGATATTGCTGATGGATGAACCTTTCGGCGCCTTGGATGCGCAGACCCGCGAAGTGATGCACGACCTCATCCTGCATGTCTCGAAACTGGAAAAGACCACCATCGTGTTCGTCACCCACGATGTGGAAGAAGCCATCTATCTGGGGCAGCGTGTGGTGGTGATGGCACCGCGTCCCGGTCGCATCGACAGCATCTGCCCGGTGGAACTGCCTGCAAAACGCGATCAGGACATGAAGTTGTCGCCGGAATTCATGCAACAAAAAAAGGCGATCCTGCATCGCATCCGCGAGACCGCCGGTATGCGCACTGACTATGAATTGTTGGAGCGCATGACACGCCAGGCCGAACAACAGAACGACATGCAATAAGGAGTCTCATATGACCGAACCATTATCCAAGACCAACTTACTGTGGGAAGAGACACTTCCTGCCGGAGCGCACTGGTCCTTCCAGATGAAACGCGGCAGCGCATTGCGACTCACCGATATCGAGGGCGGTGCCAACCTGTCCATGCTGCTCTACAACCTGGATCAGAAGCTGGAGCGCTACAACATGCCCGACACCCTGAAAGCGCAGCACACCGCGCATCTCACCAGAGGCTTCGTGCTGTATTCCGATATGGGGCGCGTGCTGGCCTCTGTCATCGAGGACAGTTGCGGCTGGCACGACACGATCGCTGGCATGACGAACGCGGCGATGGTCGAAAAGAAATACGGCAAGGCGAATTACCAAGATGCGCGCAACGAGATGTACCGCAATGCGCGCGACAGCATGCTGATCGAGCTGGGCAAATGGGGTCTGGGTAAACGCGACATCGTGCCCAACCTCAATCTCTTCAGCAAAGTGAGCGCCGATGATGCCGGTGGATTGCACTTCGAGCAGAACCATTCCAAGGCGGGAGACCTTGTTGAACTGCGTTTCGAGATGAACGTGCTGGTGGTGGTATCGGCTAGCCAACATCCCCTCGATCCCAATCTTCAATACGCCCCCAAGCCAGTAGCACTCAAGGCTTGGCGTTCGGGTGTGCCGAACAAGAGCGATCACTGCCGCAACTTCCGCCCCGAGAACGTACGCGGCTTTTACAACACCGAACTGTTGTTCCGTTGAACGCAGGAGAGAACATGACTATCGTTGAAAGTAAATTGAATCCACAGCAAGCCAGCTACGACTGCGTGTTGCCCGCCGGTGAATCCTGGCTGCATGAAGTGAAGCGCGGACAGGTTTTTCGTATTCTCGATCTGGAAGGGAATCAGGCCGTGGATACCTTGTTCTATAACGCCCACGACCCAGAAGAGCGCTACAGCGCGGTGGACACCATCCGCGAGCAGGGCAACCTCTACCTCACAGCAGGTACGCGATTGATGTCGACCGAGGGCAATGTGTTGATGACCATCGTGGTCGACACCTGCGGTCGACACGACACCTTGGGCGGGGCTTGCGCAGCCGAGAGCAACAGCGTGCGTTACGCCACCGACAAGAAGTACATGCATAGCTGCCGCGACAGTTTTCTGCATGCACTCGGTCATTGCGATTGCGGCATGAGCAAGCGCGACCTCACCGCCAATGTGAACTTCTTCATGAATGTGCCGGTGACCCCGCAAGGCGAGCTGACCTTCGCCGACGGTATCTCCGCTCCCGGCAAATACGTGGAGATGCGCGCCGAGATGGATGTGTTCGTGCTGATCTCCAATTGCCCGCAACTGAACAATCCGTGCAATGCCTACAACCCCACCCCGGTGCAATTGTTGATCTGGGATGCCGTCAGTCAATGACACAACACGTCCGGACGACCGGATGTTCGATAACCATGCAGGACGACCTGCAGATCAGGTGAGCCATGTTCAATAAAGTCTTGATAGCCAATCGCGGCGCGATCGCCTGCCGCATCATCCGCACCCTCAACAAGATGGGTATCAGGTCGGTCGCCGTGTATTCCGAAGCCGATGCCCGTTCGCTGCATGTGCAGATGGCGGATGAAGCCGTGTGCATAGGTGCCGCCGCTGCCGCAGAGAGTTATCTGCGCGGTGAACATATCCTCGAAGTCGCGCGCAGCACTGGCGCACAGGCCATCCATCCCGGTTATGGTTTTCTGTCCGAGAACGCCGCTTTCGCCGAGCAGTGTGCGGCAGCGGGTGTGGTGTTCATCGGCCCCACACCGGACCAGATGCGCCGCTTCGGACTCAAACACACGGCACGCGAGATCGCGGAACAGAACGGTGTGCCTTTGTTGCCGGGCAGTGGACTGCTGACGGATGTCGGGCATGCACATGCCGAAGCATCGCGCATCGGCTATCCGGTGATGATCAAGAGTACCGCCGGTGGCGGTGGTATCGGAATGCGTCTGTGCTGGAGCGCGGACGAGTTGAGCGAGGCGTTCCAATCGGTGGAACGTCTGGCACGCGCCAACTTCAAAGATGCCGGCATCTATCTGGAAAAATACGTCGAGCACGCACGCCACATCGAGGTGCAGTTGTTCGGTGACGGCAAAGGTACGGTGATCGCCTTGGGTGAGCGCGACTGCTCGGTGCAGCGTCGCAATCAAAAAGTGATCGAAGAGACTCCCGCGCCCAACATCACACCCGAAGTGAGGAAGCACTTGCTGGAGACGGCGGTGCGACTGGGCGAGGCTGTCGGTTATCAATCGGCAGGCACGGTCGAGTTCGTGTTCGATGCACTCAGCGGGGAGTTCTATTTCCTCGAAGTGAACACGCGCTTACAAGTCGAACACGGTGTCACCGAAGAAGTGACGGGTGTCGATCTGGTGGAGTGGATGGTGTTGCAGGCGGCGGGCGAGATGCCCTCGCTGAATGAAGTGCAGATCAGACCCAAGGGATCATCCATCCAAGTGCGTCTGTATGCGGAAGACCCCAACAAGAATTTCCAGCCTTCCAGCGGTGTGCTGAGCGGTGTCGAATTCTGCGCCGACGCGCGCAACGAGACTTGGGTGGAACGCGGCAGCGAAGTGCCTCCTTACTACGATCCGATGATCGCCAAGATCATCGTGAAAGGGATGAACCGGGAGATCGCGCTGGAAAAGATGCGCGATGCATTGACCGACACGCGCGTAGACGGCATCGAGACCAATCTGGACTATCTGCGCCAGATCGTGGCTGACCGCGTGTTCATCGAAGGCCGCCAGACCACGCGTTACCTGAACGCATTCCATTACCGACCGCACACCATCGATGTGCTGGAACCCGGCGTGCAGAGCACGATACAGGATCATCCGGGTCGCCTCGGTTACTGGAACATCGGTGTGCCGCCCTCGGGACCGATGGACGCACTGGCGTTCCGCCTGAGCAACCAGTTGTTGGGCAATGCAGAAGAAGCGGCCGGATTGGAATTGACCGTGTCGGGTCCGACACTGAAGTTCAACAGCGACACCGTCATCGCGCTGACCGGCGCGGCGATGAAAGCCGAACTGGATGGCAAGCCGTTGAAGTTCTGGCGCAGTCATGTGGTGAAAGCGGGCAGCGTGTTGCGCTTGGGTGCAGTCGAGGGCGGTGGTTGCCGTACTTATCTGGCCGTGGCGGGTGGTTTCGATGTGCCCGATTATCTAGGCAGCAAATCCACTTTCACGCTGGGTCAGTTCGGTGGTCACGGTGGACGCACTTTGCGCACCGGCGATGTGCTGCACCTCGGTGTCGAATCCGCCGCGCGTGCGCCACGTGCATTGCCGCAAAATCTGATTCCCGCTTACAGCAAGCAGTGGGAGATCGGCGTGCTGTACGGCCCGCATGGCGCACCGGATTTCTTCACTGGATCCGACATCCAGACTTTTTTCGCTACCGAGTGGGAAGTGCATTACAACTCCAGCCGTACCGGTGTGCGTCTGATCGGTCCCAAGCCGCAATGGGCAAGACAGGACGGTGGGGAAGCGGGCTTGCATCCGTCCAACATCCATGACAACGCCTATGCCATCGGCGCGGTGGATTTCACCGGTGACATGCCCGTCATCCTTGGTCCGGACGGCCCTAGCTTGGGCGGCTTCGTATGCCCAGTCACTATCGCGCATGCCGAGCTGTGGAAGATGGGCCAGCTGCGCCCGGGCGACACGATCCAATTCCGCTGGATGACGCTGGAACAGGCCAACCATCTGGAACGACTGCAAGACCAGACCATCGCGGACTTGGCTTTGCCTGAAGTGATGCAAGATTTTCCTGTGTCCAAGAAGATGGGCAGTCCCATCATCCACAGCATTCCCGCCAAGGGCGAGCAGGTTCAGGTGGTGTATCGCCAGTCGGGTGACCGCAACCTGCTCATCGAGTACGGTCCGCTGGTACTCGACATCAATCTGCGTTTCCGTGTGCATGCGCTGATGCAATGGGTGGAGC
>JARCRR010000119.1 GCA_029850565.1 Gallionella sp.
GATTGGCGACTGCACCAATAAAGGTAGATGCAACGAGGATGGTGATGAACACAGCGGTCTGCACAAACCAGCGTCTAGCCATCCACGCCAGCAACCCACCAACGAGAGCGCCCATCAAAGCGCCTACCGCCGCACGCTTCACCACGTCCGCATCACGTGATACGTCATCCGCCAGATGCGCCCCACCAAAATGCAATCTCGGATACTCGCGCACGAGATTGCCCTGCGCATCCGTCATGCTCTCTTTGGCATACAGCGTCAGCGCGAATGGCGCGGAATAGGTCTTCTCGGTGTGGGTGCGCAGTGGTTCGACCACCTTGTCGAACACACTCAACACCTCGGGCGAATACACCTTCTCGCCATTGTTCGTTTGCGGCAATGCAATACGGAAGTGCAATGTATCCAGCAAACCCACCAACAAGAACAGCGACAGCACCAAGAGCGACACCATCGCCATGCTGCTCTGCGCCACGCGTCGCCACGGCAACAACAGATGCTCACGCTTACGCACATACACCGTCGCGATGATGCATGCCGCGATGAGCAGGAACACCAAGGCATCGCTCCACAAGATGACAGAGGTGAAGTTCATTGCAACCTCACCCTCGGGTCAACCACGGTGTACGACACATCAGTGAGTATCAACCCAGCGATGTACAGCACCGAACCTAGGAACACCATCGCACGCACCACACTGAAGTCCTGCGCATTGATGGCATCAATGGTGTAGCTACCCAAACCGGGGATGCCAAAGAACGATTCGGTGAGCAGACTGCCCATGAACAGCAATGGGATGACCACCACCACACCGGTCAGGATGGGGATCATCGCGTTCTTCAACACATGGGTGAACAACACGCGCAACTCGGACAAGCCCTTGGCGCGTGCCGTGCGCACATAGTCCTTGCCGATCTCTTCGAGGAAGATGGTGCGATACCAACGACTGCTGGAACCGATGCCGCCGATGATGCCGACGATGATGGGCAGCACCACGAACTTGAAACTGTCCGCGCCTCCCGCATACCCCGAGATAGGCACCAGATGCCACAGCTTGCTGATGAGGAACTGCCCGCCGATGATGTAGAACAAGCCCGAGATGGACATCAGCACCACACACAACGCCACGCCCACGATGTCGAGCGCAGTCGCTCTAAATAACGTCATCAGCAAGGCGAAACTCACATAAACCAAAAGACCGACGAGAAAGGTAGGCAAGGCAATGGCAAGACTCGGCCCCATGCGGGTGGCGATCTCACGCCCGATGCTGCGCCCATCATCCGAATAACCAAAATCGAATACGAACATGCTGGCAGACTTCTGCCAAAAGATGGTGTCAGTGATAGTTTGCGTACCCGTCGCCGCACTGTTGATGAGCAGCGGCTTGTCGTAACCGCGTTGCTGCTTCCACTTCTCGATGGCTTCCGGTGTCACCCGCTTCACCCCAAGCTGCATGCGCGCCATATCATCGGGCGTGTTCACCACGAAGAACAGCGCGAAGGTGAGCAGATTCACCCCGATGAGGATGGGAATGGCGTAGAGGATGCGGCGGATGAGGTAGGCAATCATCTTGCATCCTCTCTTTTCTTCAACACACACCACATCCACACACCGAACAACGACAGCGCCACGAATCCAAGTACCAACGGCCAGTACGCAGGACGATTCCATTCGCTGCGCAGTTGCTCGCGCTGAGCGGCATCCACACGCCAGTATTTGAGCTTGTTGTTGGCCATGATGTTGGGCTTGATGTTGTGTAGCCAACCGTGTTGCAAGACGTATTGCTTTGGGTGGTAGCCCCACAGCCACGGTGAATCTCGGCGCAGTATCTCCAGCGCTTCGTCGATGATGGCTTGTCTTGGTGCGCCGTTATCCATGTTCTTCATCTGTTCGAACAATCTGTCAAATTCAACGCTGCTGTAGTTGCTCGCATTTTCGCCGCCGAACTTCACCTTACCCTGCGACCCATGCAACAGGAACAAGAAGTTCTCCGGGTCGGGATAGTCCGCGTTCCAACCGTAGTAATACATCTGCATGTCACCGCGCCGTATCTTGTCCTGAAAGCGGTTGTAGTCGGTGCTGCGCACGTCGAGTTGCACGCCAAGTTTGTCGAACTGCTTTCGCATCCAATCCAGGCGAGACTTGTTACCCATACCGCTGGCGGTGGTGTCGAGGTGGATGACCAATGGTTGTTTGGTCTTGGCATCCACGCCGTTCGGGTAACCCGCTTCCGCCAATAGTCGCTTCGCTTCGGCGATGGACTTGCGTTTGGGCGCACCATCCACCCAATCGTATACATGACGGTTGATGCCTTGCTCTCCCTCTTTGAAACCGAAGATACCGGGCGGGATGGGGGACTGTGCGGAGATACCGCGCCCGTTGGCGAAGATAGAGACGAACTCTTCGAAGTCCACCGCGATGGCGATGGAACGGCGCAATTTGGTGGCACGCTCAGAGTTGCCGCCGACGACTGGGTCTAGCCAGTTGAACCCGGTGTACATGGTCGATGTCGCCACCGAGGTGGAAAGTGTGATGCCCTGCACTTTCATCTCATCGCTCACCGACGCTTCACCGCTCACGCTGACTTGAACCGCCTGATCGAAGCTGTCCGAGCTGATACCGGAGGCGTCGTAATAGCCTTGCAGGAATTTGTTCCAATAGGGGATTGTCTCTTTCTCCAGCGAAAACACCACCTCATCAATGAGCGGTAATGGCTTGCCTGCGTCCGCCAAATATCCCGCTTGCACATCGCCTGCTTCGCCTTCATTCGGATAGCGCTCGCTATCGTAATGGGGGTTCTTTGTCATCACCATGCGCCGGTTCGGATCGTTCTCCGACAGGTAATACGGCCCGCTCCCCACCGGCCACCAGTCCAGCGTGAGGTTGCGTTCTTTCATCCCCGCTTGCGCATAGAAACGCTCCACCTCTTGCGGCATGGGCGAGAAGAACGGCATCGCCAGCCAGTAGGCGAACTGCGGATATTTGCCGTGGATGGTGATGCGGTAGGTAGTGTCGTTCACTACCTCGACGCCACTCAGCGGGTATTGCTCGATATCGAGGAAACCTGGCGCCTTGCTGGCCGCTTGCAACGTAGCGGCATATTCCTTGAGTCCGACGATGTACTCGCCCATCACACCCGCGATGGGCGTGTGCAACTGAGGATGCACGAGACGTTTGATCTGATGCACATAGTCCGCAGCAGTGACGACGCGTGTGCCTGTCTGTTTGAAATCACTCAAGGTATGGACGCCTGCCAAATCCACCTCCGCAAGCTTCATGTTCTCAGCGACGAATGCGGGATGCGGCTGGTAGCGCATATTCGGCTTGATGCGCACTTCATACACGCTGTAGGCGATGCGCTGTGGTGCGACAGTCGCTGGCAATGGATGCTTGTCTTTATCCAAGTAACGCACACTCGGCATCTCACTCGCGGCCAAAGGCACGAGCTGGTAGGGACGCTTCAGATAGTGATATTGCAACGGTGGCGAATAGATGTGTGCGAGGAACTCGTATTCGTTCTCACTATAAGCCTGTGCGGGGTCGAGGTGCTTGGGGCGCTCGGTGAACGCGGTGTAGAGGATGGACTTGCCTGTATCGTCAGCCGGATAGGGATCGTTCCACAACCCGCCATCACAGGCGGTGAGCAGCAATAAAGACAGGGCAAGCAACATGGATTTCATGGTGCGAGAGTTTAGCCGAATGAGCCTCATCAAGGTAAGATTGCGGCATACCCAAAATGGATACCACCATGAATCAAGACTGGCAAAACTTCCTCTCCACCCAAGGCGCTCATCTGCAAGATAGCATCGTTCAACATTTCGGTGATGCCGCCGCTGAACGCATCGCCACCCGCGATGGAGCTATACGCTGCGGCCTCTCGCAATTCGGCCTACTCAAAGTCTCAGGCGAGGATGCGCAGTCGTTCTTGCAGAATCTGTTGAGCAACGACATTCGCGAGGTCACCTCGAATCGCGCGCAACTCTCCAGCTTCAACAATGCCAAGGGACGCATGTTGGCGAGCATGTTGATCTGGCGTGATGGCAACGACTATGTGCTGCAACTGCACCACAGCCTGACCGAACAGATCCGCAAGAAGCTTTCCATGTATGTGCTGCGTAGCAAGGTGAAAATTCTAGACGTGAGCAATGAACTGGTTTGCCTCGGTGTCGCAGGCGTCGATGCCGTTTCAGCCCTGAAGGCGCTCTACCCTGCACTACCGCAACAAGCGATGGATGTCGTGGTGCAAGGCGAAGACAACATCCTGTGCCGTGAGGCGAATCGATTTCAACTCACCATCACGCCGCAACGTGCCATCGAGTTGTGGCAAGGATTCTCCTCCATGCGAGCTGTCGGCTCCCCCTGCTGGGATTGGCTGGACATCCGTGCCGGCGTCCCTTTCGTGCAAGCCGCCACGCTGGAAGCCTTTGTTCCACAGATGCTCAACTTCGAAGTCATCGGTGGAGTGAACTTCAAAAAAGGCTGCTACCCCGGACAAGAAGTGGTGGCACGCATGCACTACCT
>JARCRR010000120.1 GCA_029850565.1 Gallionella sp.
AGAAAGGCGAAGTCGCAGGCACGGCAGGACTCGAAGTCGCCGCGCGCAAGTGCGCCTCACTGGAGGGCACCAAAGGATGGCAGACCTGCGTTGCACATTACGACGGGCTGTATACCAAGAGTAACGGCGTGATAAAACGAAACTACGAACGCGCAAGCGATGCGCCCAAACCCACCGGTCACCTTGAACAATGCGTGCTGAAAACCTCACTAAATCTGAAGACCGGCTCATGGAGTTATTCAAGCTGCGAAGCCGCCGTCAATTAAACCCCAGTAAACATTTCGTTCTAGCAACCCCTTTTCGTCAAGGATGCGCGCTCATCCACGCCCCGGCTCGCTTCTGCGCATCCAAAATCTGAGCGGGCGACATCAGCTTTTCCACAAAATCACGATTTTTCCTGCCGTCCTCATGGCCGCGCACCCCGGAAATATTGAACCACATATGCGCAGTTGACCGATCTTGCGCGACCCCCTTGCCTTCGCCATACATAAAACCCAGGTTGTTTTGCGCCTTGCGATCACCCTGCTCTGCCGCCTTCGCATACCAGGACAGCGCCTGCTGATAATCCTGCGAAACACCCTGCCCCAAGTCATACAATATTCCCAGCCCGGACTGCGCTGGCGCATACCCCTGCTCCGCCGCCTTGCGATACCAGCTTGCCGCCTCCACCATATTGCCAAGCTTGTAGGCAGCCTCTCCGGAAGTAAAATCTTGTATCGCCTGATTCCCCAACTTTTCCGGCTGACCGGGCGTTAAACCGCCCACACCCTTCAACAACTCGAGCAATTCGGGTTTACCGCTACAGATCATCAGCACCGTACCGCCCAGCTTGTTTTTAACTTTAGTGTCGGCTCCATGCGCCAGCAGCAATTGCATTACATCGCCATGATCAAACAGCCCTGCAAACATCAGCGCTGTGTTGCCATCACGACTCGTTGCATTCACCTCAGCCCCGTTGCTGAGCAACACTTCCGCCATCTCCCGCCTCCCGCCCATCGCAGCCAGCATGAGCGCCGTGCCGCCATTGTCGGGCGACTTACTGTTTACGTCCGCACCATGGCTCAACAGTACCAGCACGGCCTGCGTATCACCGGCAGACGCCGCATTCCTCAGCGCCACATCCTCCGCATTGCCCGCCATCGCGCTGCTAAACCAGCCTATGGTCAACACGAACAGGCAAGTCCTGAGCATGCCATTCATTCTAGATACGGTGATGTTTTTGACTGCCATCGAAAATCCTCATTAAAGTGTCGCGACACAGTGTGCAATGACAGCATGAAAAACGGCCTTGAATAAAGCTCACCCTCCTTATTCGGCCAGGTCAGTTACGTCTACACAGCTTTCTGAAAGTCCAAAGCGCCCCTTATTGTCCCTAGCAATGCGGCCAAGTGCCGTTTTAGGATCGTGAGTAAACACCAAGCGACCATTGCGAGCGAGCAAATCTTCAAGAAGCTGCGTCTTTTCATCAATCAAAACTTCCGGGAAACGATCATAGCCCATGGTCATCGGAAGATGAACCCAGGGAACGCCTGGAATCAAATCCCCGCCAAATACAACAGGCCCGCCAGGCATGACCACTTCAGGGATGAGTTGTCCGGGTGTATGGCCATCACTGAAGTGAAAACGCCAATCCGATCCTAGTGTCGATGAAACCGAACCATCATCGATGAGCTCCAACCGGCCACTTGCCTCGAGTAATTCGAGCAGCTCCGGGATATAGGAAGCCTTATCTCTCGTGTGCGGATTATTGGCGCGTTGCCATTGGCGACGTCCAGTGATAAACCGGGCATTAGGAAACAGTAAACGCGCGGACCCTCCTTCTTCCCAGGCCGCCAGCAGTCCGCCGGCATGATCAAAATGCAGATGGGTAAGAACCACTACATCAATATCGCTATCAGACAGCCCCAGCTCAGCCAACTTGTCCAGCAGAAGGTGACGCGCATCCTCAATGCCATAACGCTCTTTCATTTCCGGACTGAAGAAGGCACCTATACCCGCTTCCACCAGTATCGTTCGACCCGCCTCACGCACCAGAAGCGCCCTGCACCCCAGTTCGATGCGGTTTAGCTCATCAGGTGTGAACCAGCGCTGCCATAGCGCACGCGGCGCGTTGCCAAACATGGCCCCCCCATCCAGCTTCTGACAGTTTCCAGAAACTGTAGTCAGCGTTCGTTGCTTGAAAACCATGTCCGTAGCGCTTTGATGAGATTTTGTCACAAGGCCTCCTGTCGTCATTCGTCAGTGCAAGGTTGAAGAGTACCAAAAATATTGCGGCAACATGAGGTTCAGGATCATCTTCTGATACTGACCATCCGAAATATTTCACTCTGGAGTTGTCACACAAACGCTGCGTTACATCACGAGATTAAAAACGCCTAAGCACTACTTCCACGCCTGTGTCAGCAATTCATCCAGCGCATCGGTAATCCGGTTGCCTTCACCGGCTAGTGAGCCAACCTTGTCACCCATCTGATCCAGTCCGACAGAGACAATTTCCAGCGGATGCAGGACGACTTCAATTCCATCGACTGTAAATAACGGGTTCATCCGGCTAGCATTCAATGCGTCGAAACCAGTTAGTGTGCTCCGCCGCACCAATGGTACAACCACTCTGCGCCTGTAACGGTCATATAGCGATGACTGAACCACGACAACAAACGGTATGCTCTGCTGTTGCCTTCCGATGTTTCGGTAAATATCGAACTGAGCCATTACAGTGTGGAATACTCATCAGCAAACGAACCAGACTGCTCATTAAATCCGTTCCACATCACTGCAACTTGATTTGCCTGCTCCTGACGAATCAATTTTTCACGCTGTATCTGCACCACATAGCCAGATAACAGGCTCTCCACCACGGCGGACAGGTTGGGCGTCAGCGCCTTAGCCTGAGCCACGATATCCTCATTTAATGTCAAATTCACTGCGCGCTTACGAACAGTACTGGTTGTCGCCATGACAATTTCCCTCAAAATATACATGCGCATTATATGCGCATAAAAATTCAAATGAAAAACAGCTTATTGTTTACAGCCAAGCTCGCAAAGATTCGTGGAAACCACCCGTAGCTATGGACGCTGCAAAAATTGAATTAGTAATCCCACTCTTCATGCCCGAGGGCTGAGCGATTCAGCTCTTCCCGGTGCAACCGCCACTGTGGCATAAATCGGTTCATCAGTTCTGCGAAGTGGTCGTTGTGATGCCGTTCCAGCAGATGCACCATCTCATGCACGATGATGTATTCAAGGCACTGAGCAGATTTCTTGGCAAGTTCAAGGTTCAGCCAGATGCGTCCCGCCGCGATGTTGCACGTTCCCCACTTGGTCTTCATCTTCTTGACCTGCCAATCCCCGACCTTCACACCTATGACGGGTTCCCAGTGCGCTACCAGCGGCGGAATCAACTCCTTGAGCTTCAGGCGATAGGCGTTTAGCAACTTACGTTCGTCTGTCGCCTCTTTGTCGCTCTTGATCTCCTTGAGACGTGCGGCAACCGTTGCCTTGGTGAGCTTGCCCTTTTCATTTTTTGCTTCGGCTAACAGACCCTCTTCACCGCCATGCTCCTCATCCAGTTCTTCCAACTGGCGGCTGATGGCATCGCGTCCAGCTTCCAGTTGCTCAATCGCCTCACGTTCAGCGGCAAAGTAACGGGCGATGATGAGTGATGGCGGTATCAGCCCGTTGGCTGCATCATTACCCGCCTGCCAGCCATCTGCCGCAATCAGGTACCAGCACATAGTCTTTGTACTGGCTGGCATCCATGCCCCCGCGAAGTTCATCACACCCCTTCCAAAGTGAGCTATAGAGTTCAGATTTCTTGATTGCCATGCGTGTATACCCTGATTGTGCGGTGACGTTACTTTTAACTGGCGAATTATGCAGTGATTCGGGTGGGGATGTAACTTTTTGAGGGGCAGGTAAGAAAAAACAGTGCGAACGCCATGCAAGCGCAACCGAACGCAATCGAACACAGGACGAACGTAATCGAACGAACCAGTAACAGCGATGCAACGGATGTTGGACGAAAATGTAACGAACGCTGAACGGATGCTCAGCAGAATGGAGGCGACAAGGATATATTTCGTTGCGGCCAAGTTAACCAGATGTCAGACGCATTCAAAAATCCTACATAGCGCCTACACAGAATCAAACCCACAAAAGGCAAAAGACCTGCATTTCTGCAAGTCTTTGTTTAAATTGGTGGAGGAGTCGGGCTTTAAATCCAACCACTCTCTCACC
>JARCRR010000121.1 GCA_029850565.1 Gallionella sp.
GTGCGCGATGGTCTGAAGCCGGTACATCGCCGTGTGCTGTTTGCGATGCACGAACTGAATAACGATTGGAACCGGGCATATAAGAAATCGGCGCGTATTGTCGGCGACGTGATCGGTAAGTACCACCCGCACGGCGACACGGCGGTGTACGACACCATCGTGCGTATGGCGCAGGATTTCTCGCTGCGTTACACGCTGGTGGATGGTCAGGGTAACTTCGGTTCGGTGGACGGCGACAACGCGGCGGCGATGCGTTACACCGAGATCCGCATGGCGAAGATCGCGCATCAACTGCTGGAAGACCTCGATAAAGAAACCGTCGATTACGGTCCTAACTACGACGGTTCCGAGCATGAGCCGCTGGTTTTCCCCGCACGCTTCCCCAATCTGCTGGTGAACGGTTCTTCCGGTATCGCCGTGGGTATGGCGACCAACATCCCGCCGCACAACATGACCGAGGTGGTGGATGCTTGCCTCGCTTTGTTGCGCGACCCGGAGATGGATATCGAACAATTGATCGAATTGGTACCTGCACCTGACTTCCCGACCGCAGGCATCATCTATGGCTTGTCGGGGGTGAAGGAAGGTTACCGCACCGGCCGTGGCCGTGTGGTGATGCGTGGCCGCACCCACTTTGAAGACATCGGCAAAGGTGATCGTCAGGCCATCATCATCGACGAGCTGCCGTATCAAGTGAACAAAGCCAACTTGCTCATCAAGGTGGGTGAGTTGGTGCGCGAGAAGAAGATCGAAGGTATCACCGAGATCCGCGACGAGTCGGACAAGTCCGGTATGCGTGCGGTCATCGAGCTGCGTCGCGGCGAGATGCCGGAAGTGGTGCTCAACCATCTGTACAAGCAGACTCAGTTGCAAGATAGCTTCGGTATCAACATGGTCGCCATCGTTGATGGTCAGCCCAAGCTGCTCAATCTGAAGCAGGTCATCGAAGCCTTCCTGCGCCATCGTCGCGAAGTCGTTACACGCCGCACCATTTTCGAACTGCGCAAAGCACGTGAGCGCGGCCACATCCTGGAAGGCTTGGCCGTTGCGCTGTCCAACGTGGACGAGATCATCGCGCTGATCAAGGCGGCACCGACCCCTGCCGATGCCAAGCGCGAGTTGATGGCGCGAGCATGGCGTTCATCGCTGGTGGAAGATATGTTGAGCCGCGTCAGCGACGCATCGCGTCCCGACGGCTTGGCTCCTGAGTTTGGTCTGGTGGGCAAAGGTAATTCGCGTGGTTACTTCCTCTCGGATGCGCAGACACAAGCCATCTTGGAGTTGCGCCTGCAACGCCTGACCGGTCTGGAGCAGGACAAGATCGTGGGCGAGTACCGCGAAGTGATGGACAAGATCGCCGACCTGTTGGACATTTTGGCCAAGCCTGCACGCGTGACGCAGATCATCGGCGACGAGCTGGTGACCATCCGTTCTCAGTTCGGCGACAAGCGCCGCAGCGAGATCGTGACGCACACGCAAGATATGAGCATGGAAGACCTCATCGCGCCGGAAGACGTGGTGGTTACCCTGTCTCACGGCGGTTACATGAAGGCGCAGAAGCTGGACGAGTACCGTGCGCAAAAACGCGGCGGACGCGGCAAGCAAGCGGCTTCGACCAAAGAAGACGATTTCGTCGATAACCTGTTCATCGCCAACACACACGATTACATCCTGTGCTTCTCCAACCGCGGCCGTGTGTACTGGTTGAAGGTGTACGAAGTGCCGCAAGGCACGCGTATCAGTCGCGGCAAACCCATCGTCAATTTGTTGCCGCTGGAGGCGGGCGAGCAGATCAACGCCATCCTGCCGGTGAAAGAGTTCTCTGAAGACAAATTCGTGTTCTTCGCCACCACCGACGGCACGGTTAAGAAGACACCGTTGTCAGATTTCGCCAACCCGCGTACTAAAGGCATCATCGCCATCAATCTGGATGAGGGCGACTTCCTCATCGGCGTGGCGCTGACCGACGGCAAACACGATGTGATGTTGTTCTCCGATGGCGGTAAGGCAGTGCGCTTCGACGAGAACGACGTACGTTCGATGGGCCGTGTGACACGTGGTGTGCGCGGCATGAACCTGTCCAAGGGCGGCAAAGTGATCGCCTTGCTGGTGGCCGAGAACGAGCAGCAGAGCGTATTGACTGCCACCGAGAACGGTTTCGGCAAGCGCACGCCTATCGCCGAGTACACTCGTCACGGACGCGGCACGCAGGGCATGATCGCCATCCAGACTTCCGAGCGTAACGGCAAGGTGGTGGCGGCGACGCTGGTACAGCCGGAAGACGAGATCATGCTCATCGGCACCAATGGCGTATTGATCCGCACCCGCGTCAAAGAGATCCGCGAGATGAGCCGCGCGACTCAGGGCGTGACGCTGATCAATCTGGGCAAGGGCGACAAGCTGGCGGGATTGAGCCGCATCGCCGAGACAGAAGAAGATTCCGAATAACATCGAGGAGAGCACGACATGACCATCTACAACTTCAGCGCAGGTCCGGCGGTATTGCCCAAAGAGGTATTGCAGCAAGCTCAAGCGGAATTGCTTGATTGGCACGGTAGCGGCATGTCGGTGATGGAGATGTCGCATCGCGGCAAGGAATACATGGGCATCCACGCTCAGGCCGAAGCCGATCTGCGCGAGTTGATGGGTATCCCCGCCAACTACAAGGTGCTGTTCCTGCAAGGCGGCGCCCATCTGCAATTTTCCATGATCCCGCTGAACCTGTTGCGCGGCAAGGCTTCTGCCGACTACGTGAACACGGGGGAGTGGTCGAAGAAAGCCATCGGCGAAGCGAAGAAGTTCTGCAACGTGAATGTGGTGGCCGACAACAAAGACAAGAACTGCACCTACGTTCCCGCTTTCGATACATGGAAATTGGACAAGGATGCGGCCTATGTTCACTACACACCGAACGAGACCATCGGCGGTGTCGAGTTCAACTGGACACCTAATACCGGTGATGTGCCGCTGGTGGCGGATATGTCGTCCAACATTCTGTCGCGTCCGGTCGATGTATGGAAATACGGCATGATTTACGCGGGTGCACAAAAGAACATCGGTCCGGCCGGATTGACGCTGGTCATCGTGCGCGAAGACTTGGTGGGCCATGCCGATCCGCGTTTGCCGACCATGCTGGATTACAAGACACATGCCGAGAACGACTCGATGTACAACACGCCGCCGACCTACGGCATCTACATGGCGGGTCTGGTGTTCCAATGGTTGAAGAGAAACGGCGGTATCGGTGCGATGGAGAAGAACAACATCGCCAAAGCGAACCTGTTGTATGCCGCCATTGATAACAGCAACGGTTTCTACAACTGTCCGGTGAACAGGGCCGACCGTTCGCGCATGAACGTGCCGTTCACGTTGAAGGATGCGAATCTGGATGGCGACTTCCTCAAGCAGGCGGATGCGCGCGGTTTGCTGCAACTGAAGGGACACCGTTCCGTAGGCGGCATGCGCGCTTCCATCTATAACGCGATGCCTTTGGCCGGAGTGCAGGCTTTGGCCGACTTCATGGGCGAATTCGCCAAAAAGAATGGCTAAGACTTTCCAGATCCTCACGCTGAACAAGATCTCGGCTACAGGCTTGAAGCGCCTGCCTGCTGGACGTTATGCGACGGGCAATGACATCGCCCAACCCGATGCCATCCTGGTGCGTTCGCACAACATGCTGGAGATGGATATTCCATCCAGTGTGTTGGCCATCGCGCGAGCCGGCGCGGGGACGAACAACGTTCCGGTGAAGAAGCTGAGTGCGCGCGGCGTGCCTGTGTTCAATGCGCCGGGGGCGAATGCGAACGCGGTGAAGGAACTGGTCATCACCGGCATGTTGCTGGCATCGCGCAACATCGCGCCCGCTTTGCATTTCACCGCAGGATTGAAGGGCGACGATGCGACCATGCACAAGCTAGTCGAGGACGGAAAGAAGGATTACGCCGGCACCGAACTGTTGGGCCGCACGTTGGGCATCGTCGGGCTGGGTGCCATCGGCCGTTTGGTGGCTAATGCCGCCATCGGCTTGGGCATGAAGGTCATCGGCTATGACCCTGAGATCACTGTGGATGCGGCTTGGAGCCTGTCCTCGCAGGTGAAGAAGGCGCACAGCATCGAAGACTTACTCAAACACAGTGATTTCGTTTCGCTGCACGTGCCGTTGCTGGACGCGACGCGCAACCTGATCGACGACAAGCGGGTGGCGGCGATGAAGTCCGGTGCGGTGCTGTTGAACTTTTCGCGCGATGCCATCGTGAACGAAGATGCGGTTATTGCTGGGTTGGCGGCAAAACATCTGCGCTACTACGTGTGTGACTTCCCCACTAACAAAGCATTGGCGAATGACAAGATCATTGCCTTGCCACATCTGGGTGCGTCCACCGAAGAGGCGGAAGAGAACTGCGCCGTGATGGTGGTCGAGCAACTGCGCGACTATCTGGAGCACGGCAACGTCACCAACACGGTGAACTTCCCCAATGTCTCCATGCCGCGCGAATCCAAGTTCCGCTTGGCGATCGCCAATGCCAACGTACCGAATATGCTGGGGCAGATATCGACCGCGTTGGCGGCAGCGGGCATCAACATCCATAACATGACGAATAAATCACGCGGCGAGATGGCTTATACATTGGTGGATACGGATACCGTGTTGCCGGATAGCTTGATCGCACAGGTCGCTGGTATAGCAGGCGTGCTGATGGTGCGTGCATTGCCGTTGGAGGCGGACGAATGAGTGACGGGCTGAAAAAATATCGCGAACAGATCGATCGCATCGACGATGAGTTGCTGAAGCTGTTCAACCAGCGTGCGGGTATCGCTCAGCAGATCGGTCACGCCAAAGGCAATGGCGCAGTGTTACGCCCTGAGCGTGAGGCGCAAGTGTTGCAACGCATGAAGGAGGCTAACCAAGGTCCGCTGTCTGCCCAAGGCATCAGTGCGCTGTACACCGAGATCATGTCGCAATGTCGTGCGCTGGAAGCGCCTTTGCGCGTGGCGTATCTTGGCCCGCACGGTACCTTCAGCGAAGCGGCGGTGTTCCAACGTTTCGGTCAGGCGACCGCAGGCGTGCCCGCGGATTCCATCGACGGCGTGTTCTCCGCCGTGGAGAACGAGTCGGCGAACTACGGTCTGGTACCTGTGGAGAATTCCACCGAAGGCGCGATCGGGCGCACGCTGGACCTGTTGCTGAGCAGCAATCTAAAGATCTGCGGTGAGGTGTTGCTGCAAGTACATCAATGCGTACTCTCCAATGAGAACGATCTTTCGATGATCCGCAAGATCTATTCGCATCCGCAATCGTTCGGCCAGTGCCAGGAATGGCTGAACGCACACTTGCCCCATGCCGAGCGCATCACCGCTTCCAGCAATGCCGATGCTGCTCGTATGGCTGCCGAAGAGTCGTTCGCGGCAGCGGTGGCGGGGGCGCAAGCGGCGGACCATTTCAAGCTGAAAGTGTTGGCGCAGAACATCGAGGACGACGCACGCAACACCACGCGTTTCCTTGTCATCGGCAAACAGGATGTCGCGCCCTCCGGTAAGGACAAGACCTCGCTGGTGATGTCGGCCGCGAACCGCCCCGGTGCGGTGCATGACCTGTTGGTGCCGTTGGCACAGAATGGTGTCTCGATGACCAAACTGGAGTCGCGTCCGTCGCGCACCGGCTTGTGGGAATACGTGTTCTATGTCGACATCGAAGGCCATCAATCCGATGCCAAGGTCGCGGCTGCACTGGCGCAACTCAAGCAGATCGCGGCTTTCGTCAAGGTGCTGGGTTCTTACCCGGTTGCCGTCTAACAGGTTTCATCAAGAAAGTTTCAAATGAATTACGCTGAACTAGCACCTTCATATATTCGTGCCATTGCGCCGTACCAACCGGGCAAGCCGATTTCCGAACTGGAGCGCGAGTTGGGTATCACCGGCATCGTCAAGCTGGCATCCAACGAGAATCCGCTGGGCGCGAGTTCTGCCGCTATCGCTGCGATGCAGGAAGCGATCAAGACCATCGCCCTGTATCCGGATGGCAACGGTTTCGATCTGAAAGACGCATTGGTCAAACGCTACGGTGTGGCACATGCCAATGTGACCTTGGGCAATGGTTCTAACGATCTGCTGGAGTTGTCGGCACGCGCTTTTTTGG